>CAXNED010000032.1:0-10514 GCA_964201385.1 Sulfurimonadaceae bacterium
TCTTGAAGCGTTGCTATCTTTTTGAGTGTTTGGGTTGATTTGACATCTGATTCTAGGAGTAGTTTTTTTCTTATCTCATCGCTCTCTCTTGAAGCGTACTCAAGCAAATCGGCATCTTGGTCGATGCGTATGTCAAAAATCTGCATAAAAATCTCGTAGCCGCTCACAAGCTCTTTTTGGTTTTGCGCAACCATTTTGTGTACGGTGTCAAAAGTTCTAAGCTCACTCTCACGGATGCTAAAAAGGGTGTTTCCTTTGATGACAAATCCCACGCTCTCGTTGTAGTGACCCTTTGCCGTTGCTACAAAAAAGAATGAGATAAAAAAGTAGGAGCTGATGGTAATGGTGTCGTTATCTTCCCAGTAGCGTGAACTAAGCTCAATCTCCTCACGCTCAAACTTGTCAGGAACATCCACGCCAAACATCGCCTCTACTTTGGCAATCTCCTCTTTTTTTGGCTGGAGCATGTCAACCCAAAGGACATCTTCTAGTGTGCCTCTGCTTTGCATCTCCTCGAGTGTCCATACTTGAAACTGCTCTTTGTGACGTGTGTAAAATCGTACCATTTTTAACTCCTCCATCTTGCTACGCAATTGTAATCCTATTATCTTAAACTTGCAAAAATAAAAACGGAAATAAGATGAAAAAAAAAGAAAAACCACAAGATATGTTTGTAAATGATGCTTTTTTAGCAGAGCTTTTTGAGCGTTTGCTTGATTTGAGAGAGAAAATCATGGAGGGTATCAACCCAAAAACAACCAATATTTCGCTTCTCAATATGAAGCAGTATCTCAACTTGCGAAAATATGATTTTTCGCATCTTCAAGATGACCTCACTAGAGTTGGACTCTCCTCTTTTGGGCGTTCACAGGCGCATATAGAGGCGAGCGTGGATGTCGCACTCAAGATGTTAGCGCACGCGTTGGGGCATGATGTGGCACTTAGCAAACCGCATTTAGATTACGAAACATCGCACGCCATCATGGATAAAAACGCTACGATTTTCTCCTCTTCAAGCGATAAAACAAAGATTATGATAACCGTGCCCTCGAACTATAATGAAGAGGAGGATTGGTTTACGCCACTTTGCGAGGAGGGAGTGCATCTCTTTCGTATCAACACCGCGCATGATGATGTAGAAGCGTGGGCGGATATGGCGAGAGAGATAAAAGAGGTAAAAAACAGCGCGCCAAAGATTTATGTTGACCTCTCAGGTCCGAAAATCAGAACTGTTTTAGAGAAATCCAAAAAAGATGAGAAGATAAGAGTTTTTTATGGCGATAAAATCCTTATAAAAGCCGCTACGTCGCAAAAGACAAAAGTAAAAAAAGGGCGTTGTAAAGCAGTCATCGGGTGTACACTGGAACGACTTGGGAGCATAACGCAAGTTGGCGATGCGGTGTTTGTGGATGATGGCAAAGTGCAGTTGGTGGTTGAGGAGATTGATGGAGAAGATATACTCTGTGTGGTTGTGAGCAAAGATGAGAAGGGGAGCAAGATAAAAGATGAAAAGGGCATTAACTTGCCAAACAGCGACATCTCGCTCAAAGCAATCAGCGTGCACGATAAAGAGATTTTGTCGCATATTTGCGAGTACGCTGACATCATCGGTATCTCTTTTGCGCAAAGTGCGGATGATATTTATGAGCTTGTAGGCGAGCTAGAGGCACTTAGAAAGTGCGGCGAGGTGGGAATCGTTGCAAAGATAGAGACAAAAAAAGGTGTCAAAAATCTCCCTTCTATCCTTGAGGCACTTACAAACTATGGCAACGCAGGCGTGATGATAGCGCGTGGAGATTTAGCCATAGAGATAGGGTTTGAAAACTTAGCCACGATGCAACAGGAGATTTTAGACCTTTGTGCCGCAGCACACATGCCCGTCATCCTAGCTACACAGGTTTTGGAGAGCAAGATGAAAACAAACATCCCAAGCCGTGCAGAAATCTCAGATGTGGCTTTTGCCCATAAAGCGGAGTGTGTGATGCTCAACAAAGGGCTTTACACGCTTGAGACAGTCAAGATTTTAAAGACGATTTTTTCGCAGATGAATCTTGTATTTCGCAAAAACAAACTGCTTTATAATGCGAGTTTTGAGTGGAAGTAGGAGTTTCAAGCCGCTCTTAGGATAGTAAATGTAGAATTGTTGCAAAACAAGATTAGGAAAAACCGATGAACCTCTTTTCGTACGATATCAATGAAAAATTTAAAAAAAGCGTTGCCTACTTCTCTATGGAGTTTGCAATCGATCAGTCGCTTAAAATCTACTCAGGTGGACTTGGCTTTTTGGCGGGCTCACATATGCGTAGTGCGTATGACCTTAAGCAAAATGTTGTGGGTGTGGGGCTTTTGTGGAGTTTTGGTTACTATGACCAGTCACGCAATGAAGACAGAACGCTCAAACCACACTACACACGAAAGTTTTACTACTTTTTAGAAGAGCTTGAACAAAAAGTGGTTGTCAAGATAAACAATGTAGATGTCACGGTAAAGGGCTTTTTGCTTCGCTGTGAAGTTTTTGGAACAGCTCCTGTTATCTTACTCTCCACCGATACAGATGAAAACGACTACCTCTCGCGAACTATCACGCATAAACTTTATGACGGAAACGAACGCACACGCGTTGCGCAGGAGATAGTTTTGGGCATCGGCGGAGCAAAAATGCTAGAAGCCATCAACCACAAACCAGATATTTACCATATGAACGAGGGACACGCACTTCCGCTTGTTTATGAGCTTTATGGCAGACTTGGCGATATGCATGAGGTGCGCAAACATGTCGTCTTTACGACGCATACGCCAGAAGCGGCAGGAAATGAGATTCACGATATCCACTTCTTGCACGAGATGGGATTTTTTGGCGGTGTGGATTTGCACCATGTCAGAGTGCTTGGCGGCTATGAGCACGACAACCATTTTAGCCTTACCGTGGGTGCGCTAAGAAGTGCGAAGATAGCAAATGCCGTCTCAAAGATTCACGGCATCATCGCCAATGAGATGTGGTCGGGCGTGGATGGACGATGTGAGATTATCTCCATCACCAACTCTCAAAACAAGAAGTACTGGACAGACAAAACGCTTATCAGAGCGCTAGATGAGCATGAGGATTATGAGGTTTTGGCACGCAAAAAACACCTTAAAAAAGTGCTTTTTGATGTAGTGGCAGACCAGACGGGCAAGATGTTTGACCCAGAGGTTCTCACTATCGTGTGGGCGAGAAGATTTGCGGAGTACAAAAGACCTGGATTGCTCAAATACGACTACGAACGCTTTGTTAAACTCATAACAGACACACAAAAACCCATCCAAATCATCTGGGCAGGAAAGCCTTACCCGACGGACTATGGGGCGATAGAGATGTTTAACGAACTTATCCAGATGAGCCATCACTTTAAAAATATGGCGGTACTTATCGGGTACGAACTCTCTTTGTCAAAACTGCTCAAACAGGGAAGTGATGTGTGGCTCAACACGCCACGCATTACCCGTGAAGCAAGCGGAACAAGCGGCATGACGGCAAGCATGAACGGCTCTATCCACTTCTCCATAGATGATGGCTGGAACCCTGAGTTTGCAAAACATGGCAAAAACGCATTTACTATTCCACCGCTTGACTACAAACTCCCAAACAACGAACAAGACAGAATCGACAATGAAAATATGATGGATATCTTAGAAGAGACCATCATCCCGACCTACTACGACAACCCAAAAGAGTGGGTAGTTATCATGAGAAATGCGATGACGGATGTGGAGATAGAGTTTGACTCTGGGCGTATGGCTACGGAGTATTACGAGAGAATGTTTAACATTTAAAGAGGAGAAACTATGTCATTTGCGATAATGTGTTCAGGCGGCGATGCTCCAGGGATGAACCCCGCCATCAAAAAATTTGTGGATTATGTCTATAAAAAAGGGGAAGTTCCTTACCTTATCTATGACGGACTAGAGGGGTTGATAGACAAAAAGATAAAAAAAGCGACCCACTCGGATGTTTCAGGCATCTTGCACAACGGCGGAACGATGATACGCTCTTCAAGGTCAAAACGGTTTTTTGAACATAGTTACAGGATGCAAGCCTACTATAACCTTCGAGAATTTGGCATCACAAAGCTTGTTGTACTTGGCGGCGATGGCTCATTTCGCGCGATGGAGAAGTTTAGTTCGGAGTTTGAGATAAACTTTGTCGGCATCCCCTCAACCATAGACAACGACATCTACGGAACAGACTACTGTTTGGGAGTGGACACCGCACTCAATGTTATCCGCGATGCGCTTGACAAGATTCGTGATACTGCTTCCTCTTTTAACCGTGCGTTTTTGGTTGAAGTGATGGGGCGGGATTGTGGTTATCTTGCCATAGTTTCAGCTATGATAAGCGGTGCAGAGATTTGTGTCATTCCCGAAGCTCCCTCTATCTCGGATGGACTTGCAAAACGGCTCAAGCAAGAGGTTGCAGAGGGTAGAAACTATATCCTTGCTATCGTTGCAGAGGGTACAAAAAAGACAACAGAAGTGCATAAATGGCTTCAAGACGAGATAGGGCTTGAGACAAGAGTAAGCATTTTGGGGCATATCCAACGAGGTGGTAATCCTACTGTTTATGATAGACTTATGGCGTTTGACTTTGTTATTTTGGCGGTGGATTACTTGATGGAACATACAAACTCCAACAAAGTAGCCGTCTATAAAAAGGGCGAATTTGCTTTAATGGAGATAGAAGATGTTGTCAATGGCAAATACAAACTGCCAAAGCGTTACCTCGATGCTCTGAATTTACTTGATTAAAAAAACTCAACACAAAGGAAGATATAAAAAATGAAAGCCGTAGTTATGGCGGGCGGATTTGGGACACGAATCCAACCTTTGACACACTCAAGACCAAAACCGATGCTCCCTATCGTCAATCGACCGATGATGGAACACACTATGATGATGCTCAAAGATTTGGGCATTAGCGAGTTTATCGTTTTGCTCTACTTTAAACCTGAAATTATTCAAAACTATTTTGGCGACGGAAGCGCATTTGGCATCAAGATAACTTATGTCGTTCCTGATGATGATTACGGCACGGCGGGAGCGGTAAGGCTTGCTTCTGAGTATATCGGAGATGAAAATTTTATCGTTATCAGCGGTGATCTTGTAACAGACTTTGATTTTCAAAAGATTTTTGATTTTCATGCACAAACAAAGGCAAAACTCTCTATCGGTTTGACATCTGTGGAAAACCCGCTTCAGTTTGGCGTGGTTATCGCCAATGAAGAGAATGTAATAGAGAAATTTTTGGAAAAGCCAAGCTGGGGCGAGGTCTTTAGCGATACCATCAACACAGGGATTTACATCATAGAGCCTGAGATACTCGACTTCATCCCACGAGGCGAGAATTTTGACTTTGCCAAAAACCTCTTTCCAACACTTATGAGCAAAAATATCCCTCTTATGGGCTGCAACTTAGAGGGATACTGGCGAGATGTGGGCAATCCTGAGAGCTACCGTGAGGTGTATGACGACATCTTAAACGGCAGAGTGGAGTTCAAGTTTGGCGGCGCTATAAAGCACTATCCTGACGGCGTTCTCTACAGTGAGGAGGAGTACACACTTGCGCATTCCATCAAAATCATAGGCACAGTCGTTCTTGGCAAAAATGTAAAGATAAAAGAGGGTGTGAAGCTTAACAATGTCGTTATCGGCGACAATGTCTCCATCGGTGCGGCGTGCAACATCGCAAACAGCGTTGTTTGGGACAATGTCAAAATCAAAAAAAATGTCAAACTTGACAACTCTGTTATCTGTAATGACAATGTGATAGAGAGAAATGTTACCGCAAAAGCGGGCATTATCCTCTCTGAGGGGTGCGAAGTGGGCGAACTGACATCATTTGAACAAGATGTCACTATCTGGCCAGACAAAAAGATAGAGCCTGCCTCCATCATCAGCCACAACATCGTCTGGGGAAGCCGCTACAAAAACTCCATCTTCCAAAACGGTACGGTAAGCGGCAAGAGCAATGTTGAACTCTCATGCGAGATGGCGACAAAACTTGCAGAAGCGTTTGCGGCGCAACTCCCAGTTGGCTCAAAAGTGGTTGTAGGAAGAGACTACAACAAAAGTTCACGCATGCTCAAACGAGCCTTTTTGGGTGGGCTTCTCTCCGCTGGCGTGGATGTTTTGGATCTCAAAAGTACACCGCCTGCCGTTTTGCGCTATACCATTGCAAACAGCGGCAACATCGCAGGGGGTGCGCACTTCAAGCAGAGTATCTACAACCCGACAGAGTCTGAGATTACACTTTTTAATGATGAAGCGATTCGCATCGACTCCAATAGTGCGAAAAATATAGAAAAAGCGTTCTTTACAGAGAAGTTTCGCAGGGTTGATTTCTCTCGTATCGGAGAGATAAAAGAGAGCATGTTCCACCATGAATGCCACAACTACAAGAGTGCCGTTGAGAGCAAAATAGACCAAAACATCATCAAATGTTCCGCTTTTAAAGTGGCGGTTGACTTGATGCATGGCTCAACGGCAGACATCTTTCCAAACATATTAAACGACATCGGCGTGGAAAACATCATCCTCAACGCTTATCATGACGAGCATAAGCTCTCCAACTTTACGGCACTCAAAAAACGCTCCGAGGAGAACATAAGCAAAATCGTCTCCACGCTAGAGTACAACATGGGCGTGATGATTTACCCAAATGCGCAAAGTATCTCTTTGGTAACCGATGAGGGAGAGGTGCTTGATATGGTCAAGGGGCTTTTGGCGGTACTGCATCTTTTAGACATGTACTCTGGCGATGCAAAGAAAAAGGTATTTTTACCGACGTGGGCGCCTGATATCGTCTCTTTTGAAAATTTGGAGATTCAAAGAGGCAAATACGCCAACTTTAAAGCTTCGCAGATGCGTGAGTATGCGCTTATCGCTACAGTGGATGGAAACTTTGCCTTTAGTGATTTTAGTATCTACAGAGATGCGATGTTTGCGAGCCTTAGAATCATGGAGATGCTAAGTTGCAGCCATCTCAAACTCTCGCAAATCTCAAAAATGATTGCGTATTTTTACTACAAACAGGCAAAAATCGCCTGCACGCAGTCGCTAAAAGGCAAGATGATGCGCAAGTTTTTAGAGGATGCCAAAGGCAAACGCTCCTCTTCTGAAGATGGTGTGAAGATTTGGGAAAACGACACAGACTGGATTTTGATGATTCCTGACCAGTACGACGACCATCTCAACCTCTACATCCAAGCAAGCAACGAGGCAAGCGGTGCAGCACTGCTGGAGAGTTATACGCAAAAAATCCAAAATTACGCAAACGAGAGAGAATGAATCTAGCCTTTTTATGGCACATGCATCAGCCCGACTACCGAAATGCGCAGGGTGTTATGCAGATGCCGTGGGTCTTTTTGCATGCTATAAAAGATTACTATGATATGCCGTGGATGCTAGAGCGACACGGCACGCTCAAGGCAACTTTTAACATCACGCCCCCACTCATCGCACAGCTCAAACTCTACTATGAAAACCCAGAGATAAACGACAAATTTTTCGCTCTTTGGCTTAGAGACATCAGCACTTTAAACCGAACCGAGTACCGATGGATGCTTAAAATCTGCAAAAGTACGCATTTTGAGACGATGGTTAAGGGGTTTGAAAGTTATGAGAGGCTCTACAAACAAGAGAGCTACACAAATGCAGAGTTCTTTGACTTGCAACTCTGGTTTTTGCTCTCGTGGTGCGGTATTTACTTGCGCCAAAACAGCAGCGTTGTTCAAGAGATGCTCCAAAAAGATGGGAGTTTTAGCCTTGAGGATAAACACGCTCTTCTCCATGAACTCACTCTTTTTGTGCGAGGGATTTTTGACTACTACGCCTCTCTAAAAGAGCGAGATATCATCTCCATCTCCACCACTCCGCTAAATCACCCCATCTTGCCGCTTCTGCTCGATATGCAAAACGCAAAAATCGCAAACGAAAGCACAAACACGCCCAAATACGCCATAAACTTAGAGGACGACGCACTTTTGCAAATAAAGAGAGTGCAAGAACTTTTTGTGGATACTTTCGGATTCCAAAACGATGGTTTTTGGCCTGCTGAGGGTGCGGTGGACGCCAAAAGTGCCGCACTTTTCAAAAAATGCGGCGCATCATGGATAGCAACAGATGAGGAGATACTTTTTCGCTCAAGCGGTACAAGGGAGAGAGGGCTTCTTTATGCACCTTACGAGTACAACGGGCTTACCATCGCTTTTCGTGACCATGAGTTAAGTGACCTCATAGGGTTTAACTACCGCTTTTTAGAGCCTCATCATGCCGCCGACGACTTTCTCTTGCGCTTAAAAAACATCCATGATTTAGGTATAGATGCGACTGTTTTTATCATCCTTGATGGCGAAAATGCGTGGGAATTTTACGAGAACAACGGTTTTGATTTTTTTGATGCTCTCTATGGCTCGCTCAAAACCGCCCCTTTTCTCCAAACGCTTCATATGCAAGATATCTTAGAGCTTCCAAAAAAACCTCTGGAGCATTTAGCGGCGGGGAGCTGGATAAACGGCGAGTTCAACACTTGGGTAGGACACAGAGAAAAAACAAGAGCGTGGGAGTTCCTCTACATCACAAAAAGGGACTACGAACACCATCAAGAACTGCTGGATAGCACCACGCAAGAGAGGATAAGAGAGCATTTCTTAGCCGCTGAGTGTTCGGACTGGTTTTGGTGGTACGGCGATGACCATTTTACGGAGTTTGGCTTAGAGTTTGACGCTCTTTTTCGCTCACATCTCATCGACATTTACATCCTCATGCAAGTCGCACCGCCACAAGACTTACTAGAACCCATCATCCAAAACAGAAGCTCTAGCGACTTTTTGCTCCAGCCACAATCCTTTCTATCCCCAACCATCAGCGGCAAACACGGCTCATTTTTCGAGTGGATAGGCAGCGGCGTCATCAACGAACACAAAAGCGCATCCACCATGGATTTGCCCAAAACCCCCATCAAAAAGATACTTTACGGCTACGATGAACAAAACCTCTATTTCGCCTTCGTCCCACACAAAAAAGCGATAAAAGAGTGCGAAAAACTCCGCATCATCATAGACCCCATAGGCTTTAGCGAGGAGCTAACCATGGGAGAAAAAAGCCACACAACCGCCAAAAACGGAGATGTCGTCTATGAAGCAGCATACGACACAGGGGTAGAAGTAAGGATAGAAAAAGCGGCGATAAAAGAGCAAAAAATCTCTCTAAGATTCGAGGTACTAAAAGATGGCGCAGTAGTACAAACCCTCCCAGGATTCGGTGTTCTTGAGATAAACATAGAGTGCGATTTTAGCGAGAGATGGTTTGTGTAGAAAAGTGTAATTTAAAAAATATGTCATTTTGCAATATTTTTTCATCAAAATAGTTTTAAATGCTAAAATATATAAAATTTTCAAGGCAGTACTATGAATAATCTTGTAGCGATGAACAAAGAAAATATCTCAAACAAAATACACACCATCCGAGGGCTTACTGTGATGCTTGATAGAGATTTAGCGGAGCTTTATGGGGTGGAAACTAGGGCTTTAAAACAAGCAGTGAAAAGAAATATTGATAGATTTCCAAATGATTTTATGTTTGAATTAGCTGATGAAGAGATGGATTTTTTGGTATCACAATCTGTGATACCATCTAAAAAATCTTTTGGAGGTGCAAAACCATTTGTTTTTACAGAGCAAGGTGTTTCATCTCTCTCAGCTGTTTTATCAAGTAAAATTGCAGTGGAAATACATATAAAAATCATCAGAGCTTTTGTAGAGATGAGAAAAATCATTAGTTCAAATAGTCTGCTGTTTTCCAAAATGGAAGCTTTGGAAAAACGACAAATTTCATACGAAATAAAAACAGATACAAAGATAGAGCAAGTTTTAAATGCGCTTGAGGACAAAACGCAAAAGTCAAATGAGGGGGTGTTTTTCGATGGACAAATTTACGATGCCTATGCCTTTATAAATGATTTGTTAAAAAGTGCAAAAAGTGAAGTGGTGCTAATAGATAACTACATCGACGACACCGTTTTTACACTCTTTAGCAAATATCCAAACCTAAAAATAAAAATTTATACATATTCCATCTCGAAACAACTTAAACTAGACTATCAAAAATACCAAGCGCAGTACCAAAATATAGAGCTTCAAGAGTTTAAAAACGCTCACGATAGATTTATGATACTTGACAATAAAGAGGTCTGTCACATAGGAGCAAGCTTGAAAGATTTGTGCAAAAAATGGTTCGCTTTTTCTAAGTTTGAGATGTGTGCTTTGTAGATTTTAAAAAAATTGGAAAAACAGATATAAAAATGGAGCAGGTAAACCTAAAATGACAACTGAATTAAACAACCAAATAATGATTTATGAAGATGCAAGCGGTGAGATAAAGCTTGATGTTTCGCTTGAAAATGAGACTGTGTGGCTGAGTCAAAGGCAGATGGCATTGCTTTTTGATAAAAGTAAAAAAACTATTTCGGAACATATAGG
>CAXNED010000033.1:0-10367 GCA_964201385.1 Sulfurimonadaceae bacterium
CATTTCTCGCCGTTTTCTCCATGTCTTTGAAGAACACCAGTTAAGTCTGGACCAGAAGAAACTTTACCGATAACGTGACATCCGCCACATCCGCCCTCGCCAAATGCTTTTTCACCTGCAGCAGCAGCAGGAGACTGTTTTGTAGCGATAAGTCTTACAAGCGCATCTTTTGCTCTGATACCAACGTCTGCAGTTTTAACCATATACTGCCAAATCATGTTTTCAAAAAGAATCGCTTTTTCTATATCGCCAGCTTTTAGAGCCGCATCAGATTTCTTTTTCTCTTCAGCGATTTTGCCATACTGATCCATTGCATCCGTTACAAGGTCTGCAACAACTTTATGTTTTTCATACTTGTTCTCTTTTAAGAACTTCACAACAGACTGGATAACAGCGTCAGTTGCAGCGTTTGTTGCAACGGTTTTGTCGTACTCAGCTTTTAACTGCTCAGGAGACATAGTCTGCATTTTTTTCTTTTGAGTACTTTCATACTTTTTATTTGGGTCTTTAACCATCAAGTAACCCATCATCTCTAAGTGAAGTGCAGAACAGAACTCTGTACAGTAGTAAGGGAAAACACCCTCGATATCTGCTATAAACTTAAGACTTGAAGTTTTACCAGGCTCTAGTGAAGCATGGAGATTATAGTGGTCAACTGTAAATCCGTGTGACTCATCTTGCGCACGCTCTAGGTTTGTAAGGTAGAAAGTTACTTCATCCCCTTTGTTAACAGTGATTCTCTCAGGATTGATGTGTGAACGTACAACAGTCGCATAAACTGTAACCTTGTTGCCTTTTCTCTCAATTCTCTCTTGACCTGCAAGTGTTTTACCCTCGTGAATCTTATCTTCTCTTGAGTTTGTACCCATTGTGTATCTTACATGTCCATGAAGCTTTTCTGCACGAATTGCAACTGCATTGTGCGGTTCTCCAAGTGGTAGAGGCATATCAACAAGCATATCCATCTTTTTACCGCTTATGTCGATTAGCTGATGGTTTTGTGGATGTAACGGACCAACATTTTGGAATCTGTCAATTGCAAGCTTGTTAAGTGAAATGATATATTTCCCTTGTGGGTCAACAGTATCACTTTCCATACCACATAGGTGACCTACGTTGTAGTGAACATTTACTTTGTCAAGTACTTTAAGAGTTTTAAAGTTCCATTTTACGATTTGGCTATCAACGTAAAGTGAAGTATAGATTTCACCATCAATATTTGAAAATTGGTTATGTAATGGCCCAAGTCCAAGTTCTGCTTGTCCGTGAAGAGATTTTTTCATATCTAAGATAGGAATCCCATAAGGGTCTTTGCCAGCATACTCTTTGTTTTTGATAAGTTTTTGAATCTTTTCAAAATCATATACAGAAGCATGAGTATCTAACTTACCGCAAACAACAATGTATTTTCCTGTAGGGTCAATATCAACACCGTGTGGCGATTTTGGTTCTGGAATCAAGAAAAGAGCGTCATTTTTTACAGCTACTTCTATAGGAACAACTTTGTGATCATTAACAATTTTTACATTCTTAGGATCTTTTGCAAGTTCTGCAAGTTTTTTCCAGTTGTAAACATGAAGGAAGTCAGTGTCATTTCTACTCATACCAGCTTCGTTTGGTGGCATACCAACTTCGATTCCGCCTGTGTACATTTCAGAGTTTACAGAGTTTGTAAATCCCCATCCATCAGACATTCTTTTACCTGAGTCGCTCAAATCTTGCATATATGGAGGCATCTCTATAGTGAAAGACTCTTTTTCTTGGATTCTTCCCTTATTAGTGTCAAATCTCCACATAGTAACACCACCACGGTAATCCTCTTTATAATCCTCTATCGGGTGATAGTTGTTATCAAAAGGAGCTGCGTACTGACACGCCTCGATGATGTAATCACTGTTTTGAGTAAAGAACGCACCACCGTGAGCAGATTTGAAAACAGGGTTTACAACGATTTGTTTTGTTTCAAAGTCAGCTAAGTCAATGATAGC
Source organism: Sulfurimonadaceae bacterium (assembly GCA_964201385.1). GTDB lineage: Bacteria > Campylobacterota > Campylobacteria > Campylobacterales > Sulfurimonadaceae > Sulfurimonas. Next base: position 1,989 of record CAXNED010000033.1, read on the forward strand.
GATACGAGGGTTTGCTTTGTCGTTGATAGCAAGCCATTTTCCGTCAAATTTACCATCTTTTTCAGATAATCCTGGGTGGTGTGTATCTCCCCAGTTGATCTCTCTTCCTCTGATATTTCCTTGTCTGAGAACTTTTTTAGACTCCTCATCAAATCCATATCCTTGCCAAGGCTCTGGAGTAAATACACCAATGTACTTTAAAATTCTCATAGATGGAACACCATAAACGATCATTTGCCCAGCTTGACCAGCTGAACTAAATACAACGAATTCATCTCTTGCACCTGAAGGATTATACGTTTTTGCAGCACGAACGACATCAATTTCACTGAGTCCTCTTGCTTTCATAACTTTTTGCAGTTCACCGTCTGCTGCATACGAAAAAGATGCAGCTACTGATGCGCCAACAAGAAGCGAAACAAGTTTGTTAGAATGCTTAGCCATTTTTCTCTCCTTAAATTAGTTTGAGATTTTTAAAAAAACCACTCAAATCATAAAAGTATATTAGAAAAAAAAGGAGGGTTAAAATTTGACACTGGTCAAATTTTAGAATTAATTTGAAAATTTAAGGTTTAGAGTGTGTAATCAAACTATCCAAATCACTCTTTAGATTTTTTAGTTTTTTTGCTGAAATGCTTAACTCTTCAAAAGATTGGATGATGGCATCCTCTTTCTTTTTGAGCTCTTTATCCCTAGAATCTTCATTCATCTCATAGATTAACTCTACTAGATTTTCTATATTTTGTTCCACTATCTCAAGAGATTTGTAGGTATGCTCCATGGATTGTGTGGCAGAGGCGATGGAGTCGTTGATCTTTTGTACAAGCTCATTAAAGTTCTCTTTTGCCTCAAAAATATCGTGATTGCTCTCTTGTACTTCTATCGGTTGGAGTGTTTTTATGGATGTTTGAGAGAGTATCTCTTTAGAAGCCCAGAGAAACTTTTGTACAAAAACAATGACGCTCTTAAGCTGTGTAAAGATGTAGAGCAGCAGTGAAACTAAGACGAAAAAGAGCAGATACTGTAGGGTGATATACCTGTTTTGCTCCTTATTAAAGCGTGCTATTTCATTATGAATAAAGTTGTCACTCTCCACCATAAGTGAGAGATTGATGTCGTAAATCTCTTTTACCTCTTTTTCTAAAAGAATGTTTGAGTAGATAGATTTGTGCTTTACCTGATCTCTGAAATGCTGTACATGGAGATAAAAATTGTTCCAAAGTTTTCTAATTTTTTCATCTCTAAGCAGCCCGTTTTCTTGATTGCTCATACTTTGTAAAAAGAGTTTAATGGAGTCATCTAACGCTTTTGAAGAGCTCTGTGGATGCTTGTATGAGTAAAAAATATTTTTAGAGATATCTTGCGTAAAGTTTTTTTGAGCATTCATAGCAGTGATTTCACTGTTATGGTGCGCTATACTTGTTGAAGTGTGGTTGAAAATAAACGCAAGCATCAGAGAAAATAGAAATATAAGTGCACCAGTAATTTTAATCTTTTTCATAATTTATTCCTCATAAACAGATAGGAGAGCTTCTTTGTTTAAAACAATAATTTTTGCATTTTTTGAGTCGATAATATTGTCACGCTTAAGTCTATTGAGAACTCTTGAGAGCGTCTCTGGTTGAATGTTTAAAATCAAAGAAATTTCGCCTCTTTTGAGTGTGTTAAACATATCCAAATCATCATGGAGCATCATGGCTACTTTTGCAACCGAACTAAAGATAAACTCTCTGTTGATAAGGGACTGTAACTGGTTTGATTTTGCTATAACCTCGTTAGTAAACTCTAAGCAAAGATGCCCTTTTGTTAAAAAGAACTCTTTAAATTTACTGTAGTCAATCGCAAGAATTTTAGAATCTTCAATAAGTGAGACGTTGGAGAAGGTAAGTATTTTCTCCTTTTTTAAGTTTGATATATCTGAAATCAAGGATGGAGCATAGATGTAATGCAAAAAGATTTCATTATTGTACTTGTCGATTTTATATGCTTTAGCTACTCCCTCTAGTAAAAAAAGAAGTGCAGTACTCTCTTGTTTTTCATAATGAATAATATACTCTTTGGCATAAGAACTGATGGAGGAAAAAGAGGTAAGTATCTCTAGCTCTTCATCCCCAAGAGATGAAAAAAAATTTAAAGAGGAGAGAGTATCTTTAAGGAGCACGCTATGGCTTCTTTATTTGAGATTTTCGCAGCTTTTACTCTCTATATCAAAGCGAAAAAGTTCGTTTTTACTATGCGCACTGTTGTAGATGTAGCGGATGGCTATATTTGCTTTTAAAAAACGCTGTGAGCTAGAGCAAACACCATAGGTAATCGCTTCTTTCATCCTTGTATGGTCTTCTTGCTTGATTTGCGCATCACTTTTTGGTGTAGCGTCAATCTCATAGGTATAGACTAAAATAGTATCTTGTGCTTCTACTTTTGTGAGTTTTGTATGTTTGTCTATGGTTTGTGGCAGTGATTTTGAGAGTTCAGCAGCTGCCAATCTTGTAATCTCTTTGTTTTGTTCTTGCATTTTATCAAGAGGCATCTCTTGTGTTGCTAAGTTTGAAGCTAAGGATAACATGGGAAATAAAACGGCGGTGAGTAGAAACTTCATCTGATTCTCTTTTTGTCAATAATTTCATCTCTTTGCCTAAGGCAGAGAGATGGTGTAAGGAGTTAGTCTTGTTGTATTCTCATATAAGAAGGAATATCTAAATGGTTGCCATCTAAATCACCGCCAACAACAAGGCGAGGGCGGATTTTTTGTATATGAGCAGGAGTTTCACTGATAAAATGTTCATTGTTTGTTACTACTTTGAGGTCTCTTTCAAAGCCAGTTGCAACAATTGTAATTTTCACATAATCTTCAGGAAGAGATTCGTCTGTTGAAGTACCAAAAATAACATCGGCATCTTCATGTGCGCTCTCTTGAACAACAATCATCGCATCTGATATTTCCATCATTGGGAAGTTTGGATGCATATAGAAGTGAACTAAAACACCCATCGCGCCATTAATAGAGACATTGTCAAGAAGTGGTGATTCTATTGCCGATTTTATCGCTTCATACGCGGCATTTTCGCCCTCATGCTCACCCACACCCATAAGCGCCATACCTTTATGACTCATAACTGTTTTTAAGTCAGCAAAGTCAAGATTGATATCGTTATCGCCATTAGCGAGGATAACACCTGCTGTTCCACTAACAGCTTGTGCTAAAACGCCATCAACGATTTTGAAACTATCTTTGATACCGAGTTTTCTGTCGATGATAGAGAGAAGTTTGTCATTTGGTATAACAACGATTGAATCACTCTCTTTTTTAAGCTCTTCAAGTCCCATTTTTGCAAGTTTTAGCCTCTTTGGTGCTTCAAACATAAAAGGTTTTGTAACTATAGAGATAGTAAGCGCATCAACCTCTTTTGCAATTTTCGCAACGATAGGAGCAGCACCAGTACCAGTTCCGCCGCCAAGACCTGCTGAGATAAAGACGATATCAGCACCCTCAAGTGCATTTTTAATCTCCTCATAACTCTCAAGCGCGGACTCTCTGCCGATTTCAGGCTTCATACCAGCACCAAGCCCTTTTGTGAGCTTTGTTCCGATTTGAATTGTTGTTGCACCAAATGCGTCTTTGAGTGCTTGCGCATCTGTGTTTACCATAATCATCTCTATGCCAGTGACACCATTTTTGATCATGTGACCAATCATATTTCCACCGCCGCCACCAACTCCAACAGCTACTATTCTCGCACCGCTAACTTTTTGTGCTTCTTCAATCAAAAATGGTTCCATACCTTCTCCTTAAAATAACTGGGTTGCCCAGTTCCAAAATTTACTAAATATCCCAGCTTCGTCTTTTTTCTTCTCTTTTTTCAACCCAATATTGACCATAATCTCTTTTTTCTCCTGTTGAAAGGGAGGAACAGGAATCTCTGGCTCATTTACAAGGTTGATAGTGTGTTGTTCTTCAAAGACTTCGTTTGAGTGTCTCACCCGTTTGTTAACATCTATTTCATAAAGCGTGTATGCAGAAGCTGCATAAATAACCAAACCAATAGCACTTGAATACTCAGGTGAGCGGAGGTTGTCAAAAAGTCCGTGCATCTCTTTTGGCTTTGCAAGACGTACAGGAATAGAACCAAAAGTGGCAACTGCGAGTTCTCGCATCCCTTCCATTTGTGAAAAACCGCCTGTGAGTACTACGCCAGCACCAATCTTGTCTTTAAGTCCACTATTTTCAATGAACTGTGCCAAAATCATCAGCGTCTCTTCTACTCTTGCATAGATAACATTATGAACGACTTCCAATGAAACTTCATGTGTTGCATTTTCGTTGCCAATGATAGGAATCTCAATCAAATCATTGCTCGGTGTTAAAAGCGAACCGTAATTAAGTTTTACGTTTTCTGCGATGTTAAGCGGCGTATGAAGCGCCATAGATAAATCGCTTGTAATATGGTTGGAGCCAACGCCTAAAAAGTCATTGTAGCGTATGGAGTTTCCAGAGTGGATAACGATATTGCTTGTGTTGCCACCCATATCTATAAGTGCAACACCAAGCTCTTTTTCATCAGCATTGAGCGTAGCAATGGAAGATGCATATCCAGCTAATACAATATTTTCAACTTCAACACCTGCACCACGAACTGCTTTGCGTAAGTTGTTAAGATTTGATTTTTGTGTAGTAATGATGTGCGTGTCCACTTCAAGTCTTGAAGCGTTCATCCCCAGAGGGTCTTCGATATAGTCTTGGTCATCAACTTTAAAGTTATAAGGCAGTGCATGGAGCACTTCATACTCATTTGGTATGTTAGCGTTATAGAGAGAAGCTTGCATAACTCTCTCTATCTCTTTAAAACTGACTTCTTTGTTTTGGATGTTGACTATGCCGCTTGAGTTTAAACTTTTTGTGTAAGCCCCAGAGATAGAAACTATAGCGGCGGTTTTTGCTTCTGATCCTGAGACTCTTTTGGCATCATTGAGCGCTGTTCTTATAGATTTTGAAGCAAGTTCAATGTTTGTTATGCTTCCTTTTCTAATGCCTTGCGCTTTGCAGACACCTGCTCCTATAATAGATATGGACTTATCAGCGCTTACTTCAGCGATTATCGCACATATTTTTGTCGAACCTATATCTATGGCTAAAATAGTTCTGCTCAACTTAGAGTCCTTGGATGAAAATCTCAGTTTTATACTTGTTTTGAAGGTTTTTAATCAAACCTTCATTAAACATGCCACTTTTTAATCTAACAATCGAGTTGTTTGGATCGGTGTTAGTATTGTTAAGCAATCTTTGTTCCATAACGTTATACATAACAACATTTCCATTCTCTAAAGTTATATAACCTCTTTTTTCTTGTGATGTGAAAAGAGTGCTTAAAAACTCATCTGCTTCCTCTTTTGTTAAATCTGTGAGCTTGTCTGAATCATTTGCTGTTATGAAATCAGTTGTTATGCCATTGAATGTAGGAAATGAGCTTTTTGCAAGCTCTAAAAGCTTGATTCTTTTTTGGTCTCGTGTATACATAGGTAAAAGCTCAGCTTTTGCCTCTTCAAATGTTTTTGGTTTTGCTGCATTTAGAGCAACTAGTTCAAAGATGAGATACTCTTCGCCAACCATAACAGGTTTGGAAAAAGGAGATGCAGGTGTTAGTTTTGAAACAACATCCAAAGCTTCTGCTCCAAAAGAGTTGTTAGAAGCTAAAAGTGTTGCTTTTTGAAGTGCAGTAATATCTACTTCTCCTTTTTTATAAGCAACATATTTTTTCAGTGCCTCTTTTTTTGTCTCTTTTGCGTCTAAATCACTCTTTATCTGCTCTTTTGCCGCATCAAGGGCTAAGATTTTTCCCTCATTATCTTTGAAGTTAGATTTGTTTTCATTGTAATGTTCCACAAGGAGAGCCTCATCGTACTCTTTAGTTACCTTTGGCTGCTTGAGATACTTGACATCGTAACTGACTTCGCTCATAAAACTGTTCTGCATCTTTTCCCAAAATGGTTTTAAAAGCTCATCTGTTACTGCAACATGGATCAGGTTTTCTTTGAGTACTTTATAGTTAAGCTTATCAGCGATGCTCATTGCTGTGTCGATGATTTTTGACTCACTCTCTTTTGTCTTAATCGGTAGAAGTATAAGTGTTTTTTTGATAAGGAGCTCTTTTTTTAGATTAGCTTCGTAATCTTTGATTTTAAGGTTATTTTTTGAGAGAACATCTTTGTAGATATCTTTGTTAAACACACCATCTTTTTGAAAATACTCTAAAGATTTAAGATGTTCTAACAACTCTGCATCAGTAACATTAAGGCTATATGATTTTGCAAGATTTAAAACAAGGGCTTGTTGTGTTAGGAAATTGAGAGCTTGTGATTGCAAACCAAAACTTTTTGCTTTTTCTTCATCAAAATCTCCTTTAAATATCTGCGCGTACTGGTTGTAAAGATCAGAGTAGCTCTTTTGTAGCTCGCCCATTGTAATCTCTACACTGCCTACTTTTGCGACTGCACCAGCTTTGTCGCCATAGTCATACTGACCCCACCCAACAAATCCCGCACCAACAAATGCGATGGTAGAAATCCAGATAGTGACTATGAGATATTTTTTATGTTTTTGCATCCATGTTATCATTGCGTTATAAGCCTTGTTAAGTGATATTTTTGTAATTTTAGGTAAATTCGTATTAAACCTTGATAAAGCCGAATCGAGGGACTTTGAACGTCTAAGAGAAATATAAATCAAAAGGGTGTAAAATCGAAACTTATTTTATAGGGTAACAAGGATTTTTTATGAGAGAAACGAAAAAATATGCCAATATTGAAGAAGAGTTGCCAAAACTGCCAGTCGTGCTTTTAAACACTATTCAGTCTGATGTTTTAGAGATTAAAAAAATAGACAAAACATGCGAAAAATTTCTCAAAGCTTCGTCTAAAATAACGGAGCTTCAAGATGCCTATTATGTTGTCTACTCCAAATACATCGACAAAGAGAACCATAAATATGAGAAATTTATCTTCTTAGGCAAAGAGGGTGAAGAGCTTTTTAATCTGAGTGGACTAGAGATAGAGCTGTATGGACTATTGGCATGTACAAATTTATGCTATACAGATGCATATAAAGCACTAACACCTCAATGAATAATGCGGAACTGACACAACGAGATTTGGCGGTACTTTGGCATCCATGTACACAGATGAAAGACCATGAGCAGTTGCCTCTCATCCCCATAAAAAAGGCACATGGTATCTATATCGAAGATTTTGATGGGAACCGTTATATCGATGCCATAAGCAGTTGGTGGGTCAATCTTTTTGGACATACAAACAGTTATATCAATGCAAAAATAAGAGAGCAGTTAGAGACTTTGGAGCATGTCATCCTTGCGGGCTTTACGCATGAACAAGTGGTGAGACTCTCTGAGAGGCTAGTAAAACTCACGCCCAAAGGGTTGGAGAAGTGTTTTTACGCTGATAACGGCTCAAGTGCTGTTGAAGTCGCACTAAAGATGAGTTTTCATGCGCACAAAAACAACTCCAAGATAAAAACTATTTTTGTCTCATTGACAAACTCGTACCATGGCGAAACCATCGGTGCGCTGAGTGTTGGCGATGTAAAACTCTATAAAGAGACTTATGAGCCGCTTCTTATCCAAAGCATACAAACGCCTGTGCCAAAAGATGGGAGTACAGAGGCGGCAAGAGAGGCGGCATCGGCGTTTGAAGCGTTGTGTGTGTTAAGAGCCGATGAGATAAGCGCCATCATATTAGAGCCTCTTGTGCAGGGGGCAGGGTCTATGCACATGTACCATAAAGAGTTTTTAGTTTTGGTACGTGAGATTTGCAGCAGATATGACATCCATCTTATCGCTGATGAAGTTATGGTTGGTTTTGGGCGTACTGGGGAGATGTTTGCGTGTCAGAGTGCTAACATAACACCAGATTTTATTGTTTTGTCAAAAGGGCTTACTGGTGGCTATTTGCCGCTTTCTGTGGTACTAACAACCAACGAGATTTATGGTGCTTTTTACTGTGACTATAGTGAAAATAGAGCTTTTTTACACTCGCATAGCTATACGGGAAATGCACTAGCATGTGCGGCGGCAAACGCTACGCTTGATATTTTTGAACGTGATAATGTTATAGAAAAAAATAGAGAGACGGCTGCTTATATGGGAGAGAAGCTTGAGCGATTTAAAAATCTTAAAAATGTTGCTTCGGTTCGGCAGACAGGGATGATATGCGCCATAGAACTTCAAGGGTACGACCCAAAAGAGAGAATAGGGCTTCATGTTTACAACTATGGGCTTAAAAAAGGTGTTTTGTTGCGCCCTTTAGGAGATGTAATCTACTTTATGCCGCCTTACATCATTACAAAAGAGGAGTGTGATGTGATGATGG
>CAXNED010000034.1:0-10176 GCA_964201385.1 Sulfurimonadaceae bacterium
CTAAATTGTGCGATTTCTCCGCCCATAAAGAGGAGTTTTTTCCCTGGGTGTGCAAACATAAAGGCGTACAAAGCTCTTAAATTGGCAAACTTTTGGTTGTAGTCTCCTGCCATTTTGTTGATAAGTGAGCCTTTCATATGCACCACTTCATCATGACTGAGCGGGAGAATATAGTTTTCGTTGTACATATAGACAAAACTAAATGTCAGTTCATGGTGGTGATGTTTGCGCACAACGGGGTCATTTTTCATGTATTTTAGCGTGTCATGCATCCATCCCATGTTCCATTTGTAGCCAAATCCAAGACCGCCAGCATCCACTGGTGCGCTTACCATCGGGAACGCCGTTGCCTCCTCTGCAAACATCATAACATCATCATGTGCGGCGTAAACAGAGCTGTTTAAATCCTGCAAAAATTGGATTGCGCCTAAGTTTTCATTGCCGCCAAATTTGTTTGGTATCCACTCGCCCTCTTCCCTTGCGTAGTTGAGATAGAGCATTGAGGAGACGGCGTCAACTCGGATACCGTCTATGTGGTACATCTCCAGCCAAAACATCGCCGAGCTGATAAGAAAAGAGCGCACTTCATCTCTCTCATAGTTAAAGATGGCACTGCCCCACTGCGGATGGTAGCCCAGCCGTGGGTCTTTGTGTTCATAAAGGCAAGTGCCGTCAAAATTCATAAGCCCATGTCCGTCCATCACAAAGTGAGAAGGCACCCAGTCCAAAATAACCCCGATACCCGCCTGATGCATGACATCGACAAACTCCATAAACTCACTCGGAGTGCCATATCGTGCAGTCGGTGCAAAATAGCCGCTTACCTGATACCCCCACGAACCCTCAAATGGGTACTCTGTGATGGGGAGCAGCTCCACATGCGTAAAACCCATCATAGCAAGATACTCTGCAAGCTCATGCGCCGCTTCTGTGTAACTTAGCGTCTCGCCCGCTTTGTCTCTTCTCCAAGAGCCAAGATGCACCTCATAGACGGAAATCGGCGCATGATGAGAGGGTGTATGTTTGCGCTTGTGCATCCACTCTTTGTCACGCCACTCATGACCTGCCAAAGAGTAAATCTTTGAAGCAGATGCTGGAGCGACTTCTGTATGAAAGGCAAAAGGGTCGGCTTTGTCGGGGTTTGCGTTTGGCTCTTTTGTGTGGATATGGTACTTGTAGGTGCTCATCGCCTCCACGCCCTCGATAAACCCCTCCCAAATGCCTGATTCGTCCTCTCTTTTTTGAAGCGGGTGTGAATGGGTGTTGTAGTCATTAAAATCTCCACGCACACTTACACCCTCAGCATTTGGAGCCCAAAGAGCAAAATAGACACCGCTTCTGCCCTCTCTGTGCATCAAATGAGTGCCAAAATGGTTGTAAAGTTTCGTATGTTTGCCCTCTCTGAAGAGGTAAACATCATACTCGCTCCATCTGCTTACATCGTAAAAAACACTCATTTTTGCAACCTCTCAAGCGCATATCTATAAACCCCATCATACTCTTTTGCCGCATCATCCCATCCGAAATGTTGCTTCATGGCTCTTTTTTGCATCGCCACAAACGCCTCTTTGTTGTTTGTGTAGGTATCTAACGCCCACATGATGGTGTTGTAGAGTGCTTGAGGCGTGGCATCTTCAAACTTAAAGCCCACACCGCCCTTTGCTATGGCATCAAAATTTTCTATCGTGTCATCAAGTCCGCCTGTTTTGCGTACGATTGGAAGTGTGCCGTAGCTTAGAGAGTAGATTTGGTTTAGTCCGCACGGCTCAAAGAGTGAAGGCATCAAAAAGAGGTCGGCACCCGCTTCTATCTTATGTGCCAAATCATCGCTGTAGCCGACATGGATGGCAAATTTGGAACTGTAACGAGAGGCAATATGGCTAAAATAGCCCTCCGCCCACTTCTCACCCGCTCCTAACATCACTATTTGCACATCATGACCCAGCACCCACTCGATGATCTCGGCTATAAGTTCTATGCCTTTTTGTTTGGCAAATCTCCCTACAAAGCCTATAAGCGGCACATCTTCTCTCTGCTCTAAGTTAAAATGTTTTTGAAGCTCATTTTTACAAAGAAGTTTTCCATCCAGATTTTGCGCACTGTAGTTTGCGGCGATTCTTTTGTCATATTTTGGACTCCACTCGTTATAATCCACCCCGTTTACTATCCCAAATAGTTTATGCGCATGGGCGTTTATGTGTTGCTCAAGTCCAAAACCAAATTCGGGCGTTTGAATCTCCCACGCATAGCGTTTTGAGACCGTTGTCACCGCATCCGCATAGGCGATGCCGCCTTTTAGAAGGTTCACAAAGTCCATACTCTCAAACGCTTCTGGTGCAAATGCCTCCCATCCGCACTCCAAAAGTTCCATCACGCTCTTGTGAAAAACGCCTTGATGTTCTAGGTTGTGAAGTGTTAAAACTGTTGCGGCATCTCCAAAATCATGGACAAATCGTCTCTTTGCCAAAAGCGGCACTGCGGCGGTGTGCCAGTCGTTTGCGTGGATGATATCTGGATGAAAATCTATCATTTTGGCGAGTGAAAAAACCGCCTTGCTAAAGAAGATAAAACGCACGGCATTGTCACTATACGCTTCTCTGCCATCGTCATAAAGCCCGCTTCTTCCAAAAAACTCTTCATGCTCTATAAAGTAAATTGGCACACTACTTTCTGGAAGTGTTGTACGGTAAACTCCTGCCCAAAGTTCTCCCATCACGCCCATTGGTACGCCTAAAACTCCCTCAACATGGGTAAGTTTGGATTTATCGATGGCATAATATCTGGGCATAACTACCACAACATTGTGTCCCATCTCACTAAGTGCTTTTGGAAGGGAGAGGGCGACATCCGCCAAACCGCCTGTTTTTGCGAAAGAGGCAACCTCGGAGGCTACAAATAAGATGTTAAGTGGTCTATCCATGATAATCCTTTAGAAGAAGTGCACCCATTAGCGGGGCATTTTTGAGTCTGCTTTTGCAGATTGTAACATTTTGGAGGCTGTTTGGTAGTGCGTACTGTTTGATATGTTTTAGTATAAAGTCTTCAAGATATGGATTTGCCTCTATGACACCGCCGCCAAGCACCAAAACTTGAGGGTTGAAAAGTGTAAGTGCTGTTCCTGCCCCAACCAAAAGAGCCCCTTCAAACGATGCAATTATCGCATTTTCGCCTATGGCTTTAAGTGCCTCTAAAGTCGGAGCGCATATGAGATTTTTCGCCGTTATCTGTTTGGCGATGCCTGAACCAGAGGCAAAAAGCTCTAAGCAGTTGTTGCGTCCGCATCCGCATGTTAGAGCTGTTTTTTTGTAGGGGATGTGTCCTAACTCCGTTGCGACATTTTTAGCACCACAAACAACTCTGCCGCCTTCAACTACTCCAAGCCCAAGCCCTGTTCCGACATAGAGTGCGCATATATTTTGCACGCCAAACTCTTTAGCTTCCGCCAAAACTGCACAGTTTAGGTCATTTTCCAAGTAGAGTTTTACACCAAATTTTTGCTCTATGGTCTCTTTGATATTGTGGCAATCAACGCTGATATTGGGCGAAGAGAGGATAATGCCCTCATGAACCTGCCCTGCGTAAGAAATGCCGACTGTTGCGACATCGTTGTACTCCAAGAGCAGTTTTTCTATCCAAGCGCAAAGCCCTATTTCGCCGCTTTTTGCCTTTTTTTGCGCCACTAGCACATCTCCTTGCCAAATCTCGGCTCTTAAGTGTGTTCCGCCTGCGTCGATGGCTAGGTTCATGAGAGCAACTTTTTGTAGAGTTTATGGTAGAGAAGCGCACTTTTGGCAAAGGAGAAATCACAATTCATATTAAGAGATATCATCTCATCTTTTTTTGCGCTATCGCCATAAAGTGCAATTGCCCTCTTCACTGCTCCAAGAAGTGCTTTTTTGCTCGCTTCTCTCATGACTATTCCCTGTACACATTTTGCCCCCCTCTCATGCACACTGTCTTTCAAACCACCCACCCTGTGGACTATTGGGATAGTTCCGTAGCGTGCGGCTATCATCTGGTTTAGCCCGCATGGCTCGTAAAGTGATGGCATAAGCAAAAAGTCGCCTGAGGCGTAGATACGGTGGGAGAGTGCTTCATCATAACCATTGCAAAGAAATCTAAAATTTTTATACTTTTTTGTGTATGAGAGAAGCGTTTTTTTGTAACTCTCATCCCCATTTGCAAGAAGCACAAAGTTTACATCTTCCGCCAAAAACGCATCAAGTGACTCTATGAGCAAGTCAAATCCTTTTTGATGCACAAGACGGCTAATCATCACAAAAAGCGGTTTTTTCAACCCACTCAAACCAACCTCTTTTTGAAGTGCTTTTTTGTTTTCATGCTTTTTTGCAAGAGTCTCAGAACTGTAACACGCAACAAGTGCCGCATCGTTTTGCGGGTTAAAAACAGTCTCATCTATGCCGTTTAAAATCCCTGTAAGTTTTGCTTTATGCAGTTGTAAAAGCCCCTCAAGTCCGCATCCAAACTCTTTTGTTTGTATCTCTTTTGCATAAGTGGGGCTTACGGTTGAAAGTGCGTCACTATAGACGATGCCCGCTTTGAGAAAGTTCACTCTGCCGTAAAACTCCAAAGCATCCATGTGAAAGTAGCTCTCTTCAAGCCCAACTCGTGCAAGCGAATCTCTCTCAAAAATCCCATGATACGCAAGGTTGTGGATGCTAAAGAGCGTTTTTATCTTTAGTTTTGCCCTGCGCACCAAAAGCGGTACAAGTGCGCTGTGCCAGTCGTTTGCGTGGATGATGTCCGCATGGATGATTTGCGCAAGCTCCACAACGGCGGCACAAAAGAGTGTAAAACGGATGTCGTTGTTTGCATAATCTCCCTTTGCATCGCCGTACATCTCCTCAGTCGCACTTAGCAGCGGCGCATCGACAAAGTATGTTTTGATGCCATCATAAAGCGTTTCGTAAAGTGTTACCTCATAAAAAACACCGCCGAGGTTAACACTAAAAGCGATATCTGTTTTCTCAAACTCCTCTTTTGGCATAAAACCATAAAGCGGCATAACGCTTTGTATCTCCGCATGTTTGCTAAGTGCTTTAACAAGAGAATGCCCCACATCCGCCAGCCCGCCGCTTTTTGCATAGGGGTAAATCTCACTTGCACAAAAGAGAATTTGCATTATGACTCCTTAAAAGTAGATTTTGCTATCTGCCAGTAACCCGCCCTTAGGCTTCCAACTCTTTGAAGCAGTTGCTCTTTTTTTAGTTTTGTGATTACTTTTTTAACTCCAGATGGACTCATTTGCAGAGCATTGCACATTTGGACTATCGTAATTTCTCTATTTTTCTTGATAAGCTGTAAGATTTTTTGGTCACTTTTTTGGTCACTTTTTTGGTCACTTTTTTTAGATTCCGCTATATAGTCTTTTAAGGATTTAGCAATGATTTCAAGCATAAACTCTATAAATGGCGTACTCTCTCCAGCAGCTCCTGCATCTTCTAGCGCTTTATAGTATCTAGCTTGATTTTTTCGTACAATACTCTCGATGGGCATATAGGCAAAAAAATCTTTAAAATCTTTAAGTATTACACTTTGCCAAAGTCTGCCGATGCGTCCGTTACCGTCGCTAAAAGGGTGGATAAACTCAAACTCATAGTGAAAAACGCTGCTTTTGATAAGAGGATGTTCATCACTCTCTCCCAGCCACTCAAAAAGTTCACCCATAAGTTGTGGTACCATATTTTGCGGCGGTGCGACGTGTGTGACACCATCTTTGCCACCTACCCATACATTGCTGTATCTATAAGTTCCTGCATTGTTGAGAAGATTTTGCATAAGATATTTGTGAGCCAACAAGAGATCTTTTTCGCTCTTGAAGTTGTAATTTGGCATATAATCATAAGCTTTTAACGCCCCCCTAACCTCTTCTATCTCTCTGAGCGTCCCTAAAACAGGCTTACCGTTTATAATACTTGTCACTTTTTCTTCATCAAAAGTATTGCCCTCTATCTGGAGTGTTCCAGTGATGGATTTTACTCTGTTTTTTTTGCGGAGCTGGAGTGTATTGTATGTTTTATCGATATATTTTACATCAGAGATGAGTTCTGATATCTCACTAATCTGCTGCACTATACTACCTGTAAGAGTATAAGGCGGTTTATAGCTGCTCATCGTCTCTTACGCTATGTCAAACGCATTTAAAAGAGCAGCGCACTCTTCGGGTGCTACTGGGTTGATGGTCATACCTGTTGCTATCTCAAATCCGCCTAGCGTGTAGATGCGAGGGATGATGCGGATGGTAAAACGGTAGTTTTTCTCCAGATGCGACATGTAAGCCTCGTTTTCAAAGTTTGGGTTTAGCGGTGCGAGCATAAAGTGTATATTATAGTCAAAATCATCAAGTTGTGCGGCAAGTTTTTCAAAAACACTCTTTATGCAGTGCGCAAGTGCCGTGACATCGTCTCTTGAACATCTCTCAAGGCTAGAGATATTTTTTTTTGGTGCTATCATCACTTCAAAAGGGTATGCGCTTGCAAAAGGGCAAAATGCGGCAAAATTTCCATCATTATAGACAACTCTTTTTTTTGCTTCTATCTCGTTATGCACGATATCTTCTACTTTTCCCCTGCCGTGGCGGTGGTAGTAGCGCATATTTTGCTCTAAAAAGTTCTGTTCGCTCTGCGGCGTTATGGGGAGTGCGAGGAGCTGTGTGTGAGGGTGTTCTTGTGTTGCACCTGTATCCACGCCGCTGTTTTTAAAAATGCTTAGATGGATGAGTCGTCTATCTTTTTTCAAATCATCTATGCGGATAATCATGCTTCTGAACCAATTTTCGATATCGGCAATCTCAAGTTCTTGCATTTTGCAATCGTGACACGGGGCGTCGATAAGTATCTCATGCGCTCCAACCCCTGGGATATGCTCAAAAAGTCCGTCTCTTTGGGAGATGTCTTCAAGTTCCACCTGCACGGCTTTGTAGAGGTTTGGGACAACTCTTGTGCGCCATCCTTTGGCGTTTGGCTCATTTGCTCTTATGGCAAAAAGCTCTTTTGGAGTGAGCGACTCATTGCCATCACAAAATGGGCATTTTGCGGCATGGCTCTCTTTTTTGGCGCGTTTTATGTGCGCTCTTGGTCTGTGAAGCCTCTCAGGGGCGATGATGACATACTCGTTATGGATGCGGTCTCGTCGTATCTCAGACATCGCAAACCTCCATGTGTGTTAAAAGTTCAAGGTGTGATGCAAAAGGGAGGCTTAGTAACAGCGATATCTGCTGTGCGGTGCGCTCAAAACCGCTCTCGCTCTGCGAAATCGTGTTTAAGATGTAAGCGTGGAGCATACACTTTTTGTCCAGAGAGATACGGAGTGCTTTTTGTGTGTAACTATCTTCCAAAACAAGAGTATCCACTCCGACCAAAGAGAGTCCATCGCCCACTGTTTGCCCATTTAAAAGCACTTTGTCTGGGTGTGCAAAGTGAAAGTTGCACTCCACACCGTAGTGAAGTTCATGTGTGCATTCGCTCTGCAACTCTAGTGCGAGTGAGAAACTTTTTGTCTCAAAACTGTATTTTTTAACACAAAGAGTATCGTACTTTTTATCCAGATAGATGCCACCCTCTCGCCTAAATGCCGTGTGCCCTTCATCAAAAACGAAAGGTCGGTTTGCAAAATCGCCCGCTTCATGATACGAGGCACTCTTAAACGCTTCAAATGAAAACGCCTCTTTGCTGATGTGGTCTATAAAGGAGTATTTTGGGTGCCAGTCATAAACAAGGTCGCCTTTTAGCGTTGGGTCGATTGTCGCCGCATCGCTGTGGATGCTCTCAATACCCTCTTCATGCATCTTTGGCACAACCTCTTTTGGATGCAAAATCTTCTCATGATATGCCTCATGACGGCGCATCAGAGTGTTTTGCCAGTTAAAGAGTTTTTCAAGCGAGCCAAACTCCATCAACTGTCCGCCGTAACGAGAGCTAAAAAGAAGGCTCAACTCTTTTGTCAGAACCTTAAACTCCTCATATCCATCCATATCAACATCCAAATATGAGGTGGCAATTTTTTTCTTTGCAAGTGAGTTTTCTATCTCCAAAAGGTATCTGTAAGCGTTGTCTCTAAGGTTTGGCAGGTAAAGCCCACCAAAGACACCATGCCACAAAACATCGTTGGTTTGGAGCTTGTAGAGTGCTTCCAAAGCCCCTTTTTTAAGCTCGTTTTGGTGTTTGGAGTGGTGCATCATGCGCTTGTGGATGTAGTTGCTCTCATGATACTTGATAAAGAAATTTTTCCAAATTCCGCCTTTCACAAGCGCAACCCCGTCCTTTTGAAAGTACTCATCGCCAAGACGCTCTTTGAGTGCTTCAAGAGCCAAACTTTGGCGGCTTTTGAGACTCCACTCGCCCATCTCAAAGTAGGATGTGTTGTTAAGATACGCCAAACCTTTGGAGCGGTGCGTCCCAAGATACTCTTTGTAGTGCATCGTCTCAATCTGCTCATTTGCTAAAACCGCCTCCACAAAGCCCTTTAGCCACCCTTTTTCATAAACCCACGCATGCGTCTTTGGCCAAAGCCCGAACTTCTCCAAATCATCAAAGATGATAGCCGCACTATCTTCATCCTTAGCACACTTCAAAATCGCCTTGACAGAACGCTCCACACCAAAAAACGGCAACGCATAACGAAGAGATGCAGAGATAGGAAAGAGTGCGATTTTTTCGCCCCCCGCCTCGCTCTCATAGTATCCGTCCATAGCTCCACCATCAAAACCGCTGCTTAAAAAATGGTAATCATCCACCACCACATACTCCAAACCGCACGCCCTAAGGTCTGAGATAACCGAACTCTCCCAAACCCTCTCAGTCAGCCACGCCCCTTTTGGCGAACTTTTGAGATTTTTTTCAAGATAATTACTTAGTTTGTTTATCTGTGCTTGTGCATCAAGAGAGTTTATGGCACTCAAAATCGGCTCATAATACCCTGCCCCAACCCACTCAATAGCACCTTTTTTGGTAAGATAAAGCATATCTTCAAACACTTTTGGATGTTTGGTTTTTATCTCATTCAAGAGCCACCCGCTAGAATGCACCGCAAAACGAAACTCAGGATACTCCCTCATCGTCGCAAAAAAAGGAGCATAACAAAGCTCTATAGCCTCCTCAACCGCACCACCAAAATTGTCCACAGGCTGGTGCATATGCACCCCAAAGAGTAGTTTTACTTTTTTCATTTTGTCTCCTCCGCTAAAATATTGACTATCAAACTAATTACGGTATCTTTTTGTTGCGCTTCACTTTTAGCCGTCATAAGCGAGAGTGCCACAAGGGCATTGTCGTTTATTTTTAGTTCGCCGTTCTTTTTGTAGAGCATACCGTTTTTTGACAAGAAAAGTATAAACATAAAAGCACCGATGCGCTTGTTGCCGTCATTAAATGGATGCCCTTTTATGATGTAGTATAGCAAATTTGCCGCTTTTTCTTCGACGCTAGGGAGTAAGTCAACACCGCCAAAAGTTTGGTAGATGTTACGCACGATACCACCGAACTCTCCCGCTTTTTCTCGTCCAAATAGCTCTGTAGCTTCCCCTTTTTTGACAAGTTCGCCCTTAAGCTGCGCAATAGCCTCTTTTGCCTCATCAAAATCAAGGATAAATCTCGCCTCTTTTGGCTCAATTTCGACTTTAAGCGAGTCTTCATCATACCCTTGCAAAAGCGTCCAAGTGCGGGAATAGTTGAGTATCACATCCAGCAAACCCTTTGCTTCGCTAAGCTCAAGTTCACTTTTAGAGATGGTATCTTTGAGCAGCAGTATGGTTTCATTTAACTCTTTAAGCCCTTTTTGCTCCAGCCTTTTTTTGTTGATAGCATAACCGTTTATGAGGTACTCTTTTAGGATTTTTGTTGCCCAAATACGAAACGCCGTACCTCGTTTTGATTTGACACGATAGCCAACAGAGATGATGACATCAAGGCTGTAGTATGTAACATCATACTTTTTACCATCACTTGCAGTTGTCTGGAAATTCCAGACAACTGAATTTTTTTCAAGTTCACCCTCTTTAAAAATATTGCCTATATGTTCCGAAATAGTTTTTTTACTTTTATCAAAAAGCAATGCCATCTGCCTTTGACTCAGCCACACAGTCTCATTTTCAAGCGAAACATCAAGCTTTATCTCACCGCTTGCATCTTCATAAATCATTATTTGGTTGTTTAATTC
>CAXNED010000035.1:0-9851 GCA_964201385.1 Sulfurimonadaceae bacterium
CTTACCTCATCAAGGTTTGTAGTTTTATATGTAAATGGAGTGAACTGTCTAACTGGATTCGCTAGATAAATCAGAGTTCCCTCAAGTTTTGTATCACTAAATTTCTCTACACTCTCATCACCGCTTCTCTCAACTGCAACATTATTAAGCAGGTATCCACGACACTCTGTTCCATCATTCTCATAATGATTTGGTAACTCATCAAAATCTTTTGAGATAAATCCACTTTTTGTTGGAAGCATTTTTGTATATTCTATAACATTCTCTGCGCTAAAACCTAAAGCATTTGCTATATCATTTAGCTCATATCCGTTATAACCGATAGCCGCATTTGTCGGGTTTACTCTTTTGTTTATACTTGTTAGAGTTCCCTCTTGTTGATTAATAGAAGGCATATCTAAATCTCCATCGCCTAAAGCCGATAGCGTAAAGTCCGCTTTAGTGTTATAGCCGATAGTATAAGAGCCTACTTCATCATCAAGTTCACAAATAAGTGCAACACCCAGAGAGTTTGTGAGCGCAGGAATCATTGTTACTTCAAATGCACTGTACTTTTCTATCAACGCCAACAAACGAGCAAGATTTTTAGCATTTGGATGTGTGTATAAGTCTGGTCCAGCTAATAGAGAGAAACTATCTTTTTTAGCCAAGTTTTTCTCTAAGCTCTCCATAAAGTTATCATCAGCTCCAAGTATCTCTAAGAGGCGATTTTCATCAACTTCAACCTCTTTAGAGATTTTCTTAGGAACCATTTTTTTCTTCTCTTCTTCAACCTCTTCTTCTTCGCCACTCTCTTCATTTTTCTTCATAACTTTAACTATTTCAGTAATCTCTTCTTTGATTATCTCTTCAACAGTTACAGTTTTTTTTGAGTGGAATGATGTCAAGTACTCTACTATCTCAGATGGGAGCTTCTCTTTATCTGCAAATAGATCAAGGATTAGGTAAAGAACAACCTCTTCTTGAAGCGGAGCATGATACATAGTCATTATGCTCTTGCCAAGCCCCTCAATTACTGGGTCTTTTAGAGGATGAAAATATAATCCAGCACCTTTGTTTACAGTCATAGAGTTATTTAGAGCATATCTCGCATTTGGGTTATCGCTCTTTAGAGCTGTTCCAACTGAGATAACAAAGTTTACATTATGCGTTGCTTCTAAGTCATAACCATAAAGTTTAGTTCCGCTAATTTCGCTGTAACTGTTTAAGAACGTTTGAAGCGCTTTTGCCTCTTTGTTTACAAGTTTATAGCCAAACTTCTCTTTAAGAGCTTGAAGAAGGTAAGCTTCTTCGTTTGTAATAGTTGAACTGAATTTGAGACTGTCCGCTTTTTTAAATGCTTCTATAGCTTTTTTAAATGCTGCTTCATCTTTAGCGTCCACCACATTTTGATAGTCAAAGCCATATCTTCCAGCACCGCAAAGTGAAACATAGTTCCACTCATTCATAACACGATAAATTTTTGCTTCTGTATTATCAATACTTGTATGTTTTACATCATAGCTTATCTGACATCCAGCAGAACAGTGTCCACAAGTTGCAGGAATCTGTTTTAATTCCCAAGCGTTTGATTTGTATATAAAGTGTGTGTCAACAAGAGCGCCAACAGGACAAACAGCAGCACACTCGCCACAACTTGTACAATCAAGCATCTCTTCTCCACTCGTAAGCCCAATAAGAGATTTGTTAAGTTTGTTCCACATCGCATAAGCGTCTTTTGGCATACTCTCTTTATATTCAGCTTCAAGTGCATCAGCACCGCGCGCAACTGTTTTTAGCGCGTTATCGCCTATCATGTCTTTACATGCAGTTACACATCTCTCACAAACTATACATAAACCTGGGTTGTAGTGAATATGTCCCCAATCTATATCGCTTCTATCTACATCTTTAACTGCATAATGCTGTGCATCAACGCCCATTTCTAAAGTGTAGTTTTGAAGTTCACACTCTCCTGATTGATCACAAACACCGCACTCAAGAGGATGATTTACATCATATACTTCCATGATAGCACGGCGTTCTTTAATAATATTTTCAGTCGAAGTAACAACACTCATGCCCTCTTTAGACTTTGCATTACATGCATATACCTGTTTGCCATCAGCTTCAACCAAACATAGTCTACACGCAAGTGTAGGACTACATCTAGTTAGGTAACAGATAGCTGGTATAAAGATATCATTGGCACGAGCAGCATTTAAAATATATTCGCCCTCTTGAGTCTCTATCTCTTTTCCATCAATGTTTATTGTAATTTTACTCATTACACTACTCTCACTATTTTGGATTTTTCAAATCTGTATCTACTAGCATCTACACTAATATCAAATGTAGGATTTAGAGCTACAGTTCCTTTTAATTCACTATCTAATTTAAACTCTCTTGTAACCTTTGTAGAGCCGTAACTTATCTCAACTCTATCGCCATCACTTATCTTAGCAGCAACCGCAAACTGCGCAGAACCTCTTAAGAAGTTCTCTCTAGGGAGTTGTGTAGTTTTTGCCGTATAGTTGTTAAACTGAAGCACTGGGTCACACTGATAGATAATTGTTCCATTAAATTCAGGCATATCATCAAGCTCTTGGATTTTGCCATCAGCTCTGCACTCAACTTCATCAAGTATATAACCTCTGTTATCCTCTCCAAGAGGAGATAAAAAGTTCTCTAAATCATCAAACGATACACCTTTAAATCCAACACTTCTGTTTAACTCTTTGGTGTAGTCAATCGTCTCATCTTTAACTATATCAAATGCTTTTGCAATATCATTGAGAGTATATCCATCAAAAGTAAGCGCAACATTTGTAGGAAGTACTCTATTGTCTATACTAACAAATGTTCCCTCTTGCTGGTTAAGCGCCGCAATAGCCAAATCCGCACCTTCAAGTGAAGAGATAACAAAAGAACCTTTTGCGTTATAACCAATAACATCAGATATATTTTCATCAACATCCAAAGAGTTTATAAGTGAGGCGCCAAGAGTATTTACCTCACGTGGAACAACAACTAAAGAGAAATCACTATACTTTTCAATAAGCGCTGCTAATTTTGCGATATTGCTTGAGCGCTCATGAGCAATAAGATCATTTCCTATAACAAGAGTACGTCTAGTCGCTCTTGCAAAAGATTTTATCATCTGCGAGAACTCTTCTTCGCCGATATTTGTCTCAGCATAGATATATCCCAAGTCCAACTCATCAAAAAATGCTCTCTCATCATCATCTAATTGCGCATCACTTAAAAGAGCATTTGCCAAAAGTGCCATTACGCCCTCTTCAGTGCCTACTTCATGCTTCATCATCTGAGTTATAACATTTTGCATCAAAGTATCTTCCATTGGATGCATATATACTATCTTTGCACCATTATGCTTTGAAGCTGTTGTAAGCGCATATCTAACACCTGGATTATCGGTTGCGATTCTGCTTCCAATTACCACAACTGCATCTGATTGTTTTATAGCATCAAGAGAGCCGCTATGGTGAAGTTTTCCACTTACAGAGCTGTATGAGCACATAAATGAAGCGAACTTTCTTGCATCCTCATTGAAGAGTTTTATCCCAAGTTTTGCTTTTAAAAGCTCCAATATATGAGCCTCTTCGTTTGTTATCATAGAAGAGAAGCGAATTGCTTTTGCACCTTTTATTGCTTCTATGGCTTTATTAAATGCACTTTCGTCTCTCTTAGCCTTGTTGTCAAAGTCAAAACCAAAGCGCCCTGCTCCACAAAGAGATGTAAATTCAAAGTTATTTTTTACTCTGTACAATTCATCATCTCCATTTATAGAGCTGTGTCTTGTCTCATACTCTAATGGGCATCCAGCTGAACAGTGAGCACATGTTGAAGGTACGCGAGAGAGTTCCCACGCATTTGCTCTGTATCTAAAACTACTACTTGTAAGTGCTCCAACTGGGCAAACTGCGATACACTCTCCACAGAAAGTACAATCTAGCAGTTCAGAATTTTTTGGGATTATAACAGAGCTATAACCACCAAACTTCACTTCAATAGCATCATCTCCGATAACCTCATTACATACGTGTACACACTTTTCACACATAATACATAGTGATGCTTCATAATCTATGAGCCCCCAATGTTTTATCGGGCGGAGTTGATCACGAGCTGAGAAGTCTTGATGACCTACATTAAACTCTAAAGTTTTGTTTTGAAGGTCACAATCTCCAGATTTGTCACAAACACCGCACTCTAATGGATGGTTTACATCATAGAGCTTCATGATGTTTACTCTCTCATGATTTAGCGCTGCACTTTCTGTTGTTATCTCTACCCCTTCAACTGGTGGTGTGTTACAACTAAGCACAAATCCATCCATACCACTAGCTTCTACAACACACATACGACAAGATGCACATGGAGAAGTTTTAGATATATAACACATAGTAGGGATATAGATGCCGTTCTTACGAGCAACATTTAAGATAGTCTCGCCTTTAGAAGCAACAACTGAGACGCCATTAATTTTAAAATTAATCTCTTTTTTCATCTCATCCATCCTCTTACGCCTGTACCATTGCTATATAATAACAACGCATACAGCGTTCAGCTTCGCTCATAGCCTCTTCTTGCGTGAAGCCTAAGTTTACCTCTTTGTTGTTATATTTTCTATCTTCAACTTCAAGCACTTCACTATGTTGTCTTGGAACTCCAGCAAGCCAACCAGTCACTTTCTCTTTCTTATCATAAACTCTTAGCTTTCTTAAATGATCTTCCATAATCTCATCATCACTTAGAGTTATCTCACCGCTTTGAACATATCTAGCCATAACCGAAGCTGCTCTTTTTGCCTGACCAACTGCATTTACAATTGTCATAGGGCCATATTCACAATCCCCTGAAGCAAAAATGCCTTTTCTTGAAGTCATATAATCCTTGCCGTTTGTCTTGATAGTAGCCCAAGAAGTCTTCTCAATCTCCCACTCCTCAGGAAGAAGTTTCAAGTCAGCTGATTGAGAAACTGCAGGTATAAGATAATCTGCTTCGATTACATAAGAAGCGCCCTCGATTTTAACAAGTTCTGCACGTCCTCCATTTGGATCTGGTACTAGCTCAAACTTATCTACTAGAAGTGATTTTAAAATATCATTTTCATCTCTCATCTCTGCTACTGCTGAGTGAAATAAAAATTCAACACCCTCTTCAACCGCTTCGTGGTACTCTTCATAAGTTGTATTTTTAATAATTGTTTTTTCATCTCTACGATAAATCATATAAACTTTTTTAGCGTTTGCACGTATAGCACATCTTACAACGTCCATAGATGTAAAACCGCCACCAACACAAACAAGCGTTTTTCCAGTTAAATCAACATAAGGAGTAGTTAAGAGATTTTCCTCTTGTTCCTCTTTGGAAATAGTGTAACCATACTTCTCATAAAGGTTTACTTTGTCCAAAAAGTCGATTGCACCCCAATAACCATAAATTTCAGGTCTCTCATTGTCACAATAAACTTTTTTAGAGATTCTTGTTCCTGTTGCAACCATAACAGCATCATATTCACTCTCAAATCTTCTCATATCATCAGCGTTAATCTTGCTATTTACTATAAAATTAACACCCATATCTTTTACACATTCGATATCTTTGTTGTATTTATCAATTGGCATCCTGTACTCAGGAACACCAACAGCAACCTCTCCGCCAAGGACTGGAAGCTCTTCATATACATCAACTTCAACACCCTCAGCTCCAAGATAATAAGCTGTTGTAAGCCCAGCAGGACCTGCACCAATAACAGCAACTCTCTTGCCATTATTAGGTTTTTTCTCCATAGGGTGGAAGAAATCATATCCATGATCAGTCTCCCAATCAGCTCCAAGACGCTTCAAAGCCATAATCGAGATAGGCTCATCAAGGTTTGTTCTTCGACAGGCATCTTCGCAAGGGTGTGGACAAACACGACCGCAAACATGTGCCAGAGGCATTGTTTGGCGAGTTGCCATAAGTGAATCATCCATTCTAAGGTCACGAACTCCCTCAATATATGCAGGAATATCTACATGTGATGGACAAGCATCTGTACAAGGCGCAGTTATTTTAGCGATATATGCGATAGATTCGCTATAGTGGATTGATGGTTTTTGCTCATTAATGCACTCTAAAAAAACATGCTCAAAATGTGTCATCAAGTCAAGAATAGGGTTTGGAACAGTTTTTCCAATCTCACATTTTGAAGTGATTTGCATACTTTTACCAATCTCTCTTAGGTGGTCTAAATCTGCTACACTGCCTTCACCACGAGCTATTTTGTCAAGCTGATCATATAGGATTCTGCCACCCCAGCGTCCAGGCGCACATCTTCCACACGCTTCAGAGTACTCTTGATATTGTGCTGCGTACTCCATAGCCAAACGGATAACGTCTACATCTTTATCAAAAAGTGCAACGCCATCCCAGCCAATAAAGGCTTTTGATTCACGGTGACTATCGTATTGTGCTGGTAGGTTGTAAGCTGACTCTTTCCACTCCTCTATCGGCGTGTTGATGTTGTTTACAAACTCACCGTTCCAAGTAGAAAAATATACTTTGCTCAAAATTCAAATCCTATCTATTTTTTTGTAACGATAGTCCAGTCGACTTCGTTGAACTTTAAAGAGTTAAGCAACTCATATCCGCACTCTTTTACTAAATCAGCTGATTTTTGAATAGGAGAAAAGTCTCCAATTTCAAATAAAAAGATTGCAACTTCTCCAGCTTTGTGAGCTCCCAAAATCTCTTTCATTCTAGGTTCAAAACCATCTTTTAAATGTCTTAAATCATATCTTTTCATTATCTATCAACCTCACCAAAAACTATATTTGTAGTACCGATAATCGATACAACATCTGGGATATAATGCCCTGGTAAAAGATCCGTTAAAATCCCTGTGTGCCAAAATGATGGTGCACGCAGTTTTAGTCTATATGGGTATGGTCCGCCTTGAGAGTTGATATAGAAACCTAACTCACCTTTTGGTGATTCAGTAGCCACATAAACCTCGCCAACAGGCGGTCTCATACCTTGAGTAACTAAAACAAAGTGTTGCATCAAAGAGTAGTTTTGCGTCATAATATCTAGCTTTGAAGCAGATACATATTTTGGAGCATGAGCCATAAGTTCTGTCTGAGCATCTTTTACACATTTATCATACATATCAATTGTTTGATAAAGAATCTTTGCGGACTCTCTCATCTCTTCCATATAGATACGGTATCTTGCAAAGTTATCGCCCTTGTCTGAGTAAGGAACTCTAAACTCAACTTCATCGTAGAGCTCATATGGTTCTTCCTTACGTAAATCCCAAGCAACACCACTAGCTCTAAGCATAGGGCCTGTACAACCCCAAGATAATGCCATCTCTTTTGAAATAGTTCCTACCTCTTCCATTCTCATTAACCAGATACGGTTAGTGTCAAGAAGGTCTTCATAATCTTTAATATTTGCAGGAAGTTTATCTAGGAATGTTTTTAGCTGTGCTATAAAAGTATCTTGAATATCTAGCGGAACTCCACCAATACGAATAGCAGCATGTGTAAGTCTAGCCCCACAGTAACCTTCGATGATGTCCATTAGATACTCTCTCTCACGGAATGCGAAAAGGAAAACAGTCATAGCTCCGATATCAAGCGCCGTTGTTGCCAACCAGAAAAGGTGGCTCATAAGACGGTTAATCTCAAGAAGCATCATACGGATAACTTTTGCACGGCGAGGCACTTCTAATCCTATCAATTTCTCAACTGCTAGGGCAAAACCATAGTTGTTTGAAGATGATGCGATGTAGTCCATACGGTCTGTCGTAGGCATAAATTCATTATAAATCATATTTTCAGCCATCTTCTCCATACCGCGGTGGAGATAACCGATATCTGGATGAGCTTTTACTATCATCTCTTGTTGAAGATGAAGCATAAGACGAAGCTGTCCGTGAGCAGATGGATGCTGAGGACCGAAGTTTAGAATCATCTCATTATCTTCTCTATCAAAAGTGATATTTTCAAAAAACGGGTTTAATCTATTTTTTACTTGCATATTACAACCTATCTTTGAGGATCGTCAACAACGACCGAATCTTTTTTATCAAATTTCTTAATCATAAACACGCCACCCTCTTCTTGGTAGTTCTCTTCATTTTTAGGCTCATCTCCAGTAATAACACTCCCCTTTGGAACCTCATATCCTAGTCTTGCAAATCTCTCGCTATCGTATCTGTCAACTTTAGCAGGGTCACGAAGTTCAGGCCCGATAACATCTCTTGCTTCTTTTCCGTAAATCTTATCTACTTCATACCAAGCAGCAAACTCATCACCTTGAAGTGGATAAGTTTTTAGAAGTGGGTGTCCTTGCCAATCGTATGGCATAAGGATTCTCTTCATAAACGGATGTCCGTTTGCCTCTATGCCAAACATATCAAACATCTCTCTCTCAGACCAATCAGCAGAGCGGAAAAGTTTCTCAACACTATTTACAGCATCACCTTTGTTGATAAACATCTTTATACGAATACGCTTACGCTTATTCATACTAAGCATCTGATAAAAAACTTCAAATCCGCCTTTTGTAGCCAACCAATCAATCGCGCTCATCTCTGAGAGTTGCGTGTATTGGCACTCATCTCTTAAAAGTTCTAGTACTTTATAGTTATCGGCAGGATTTATAAAAACAACCATCTGCTCTACTTGAATATATGCGTCAAGAACTTCAACTTTAGCTTTTATAGCTTCCAAGTCATGAGCAAAAACTTCATCGCTCTCTACAGGAGATTTTGGAACTTGAGGAGATACGTAAAATCTATCTGTATAGTAAGCTTTTGCTTGTACATCATCTTTAGGTTTATAAGCTCTCATTACATCAACCTTTTAGCTACTTGCGCACGAGACGCTTTGTTTGCACGAATTTTTTTCTGTAGTAGCATTACGCCATACTGAAGAGTTTCAGGACGTGGAGCACACCCTGGAAGATACAAATCAACAGGTATGATTCTATCAACACCTTGAACAGTTGCATAGGTGTTAAACATACCGCCAGTATTTGCGCATGAACCCATAGATATAACCCATTTTGGTTCAGTCATCTGGTCATAAAGTCTTTTGATAAACTCAGCATGTTTTTTAGTCAATGTTCCAGCAACTATCATAACATCCGCTTGGCGAGGAGATGCTCTAAAAATCGTTCCAAATCTGTCAAAGTCATATCTTGAAGCACCACTTGCCATCATCTCAATACCACAACAAGCAAGACCATAAGTCAAAGCCCAGATTGAGTTTGAGCGACCCCAGTTTACAATCTTGTCAATACTTGTAAGTGCAACTGGCAAACCGCCGTTTTGTGTATAATTTATTTTATGTTGTGCCATTCTAGCGCTCCTTTTTTCCATGCGTAAACAAAACCGATAGTTAAAAGCAGTATAAACATTAACATCTCAGCAAAACCAAACCATCCAAGTAGTTTAAAATCAACAGCCCATGGGAACATGAAGACAATCTCTACATCAAAAAGTAAAAATAGTAGCGCAAATAGATAAAATTGCGGGGAGATTCTATTTGGTTGTTTTGTGACCTCTGGCCCACACTCATAAACTGACAATTTGATTTTTTCATTACTCTTAGCCGCTAACGCACGACTCGCTAAACGAGCGATAATCGTTGTCATCGTAAATGCACCAAATGTTAAAAGAAATAGTACAAATACCCCAAAATACGGATTTGAAGTCACTACATGCTCCATATAACCTACCTTTGCTATTATAATTGTTTTAAAACGTATAAAAACGCAAGTCGTTTAACTCAAATATTTATACATGTTTTTAGAGAAAACAGTTACGTGGATTGTAGCAAAAAGAGTATTAAATA
>CAXNED010000036.1:0-9728 GCA_964201385.1 Sulfurimonadaceae bacterium
TCTTGCGCTATAAACTCTAACTCTTTTTTGTCGTGGCTTTGGAGGATTTTTTCTACTTTGATGGGGGTTTTATTTGGGTACTCTAAAAACATTGAGCCGTTTTTTATGACGATTGCAAAAACATCTAAAGTCGCAAAGCGCACCTCGCACCCCTCATAAAATGCCTTGCGCAGCATCTTTGCTCTATAAGTTGCTATGGCAAAAGAGAGGAGATAAACACTCTTATACTTCGCCTCTTTGTTGCTGTCTATCTCTATGCGGTAGGGTTTTTCTGCATCTTGAAATGTGACCGTAAAAAGAAGTGAAGCCCCCTGATAGACGCTGTTTGTATAGTGAAGCGTCTCTTGGTGGTAGTGCGAGGTTATGTCGCTAAAGAGATATTTTATGTCATCGTCATAGAAAAATGCATCGCCGTTTTCATGAACAATGGCTCGTTTTTTAAGAGTGTCTCTGCCTACAAACATCGCATCAACTCTTCAAAAACTTTTCTATCTCTTCAAAATATCTCTCTATGCCCTCAAAACCGTGGTTGCCGCCCTCTTCTACAACCATTTTGCACCCCTCAAGTTTTGCAAGAGCATCCTCCGGGTTTAAAAGTTCATCGCCTTTTTGCAGCAAAAGAAAGAGCTTTTCTCTATCAAGCTCTTTTGTCTCATAGTTTTTAAGTGTCTCAAGATGGGTTTCGCACCACTTGTAGCAACTCTCATCATAAAAATTTGGAGCATACCCCACCGCTCTTTGCAAAGTACTCCACGGTGTAATGGATGGGTTGATAACCACCGCTTTTTTGACGGACTTTTTTTGGGAGAGATAGAGCGTGTAAAACCCTCCAAGCGATGCGCCGATAAGATAAACATCCTCTTTGTAGGAGTCTATAAGCTCATCAAGCGTCTTTATGGCAAGTTCTGGGTTGTAAGAGAGCGTGGGGGCGATAAACCCAACGCCTTTGGCTCTAAAATGTTCCCTAAAAGCCCGTGCCTTGTTTCCCTCGCCGCTTCCGCCAAAACCGTGTATGTAGATTATCATTTTGTTCGCCTTGTCACTTTCTTCATTTTTTTCCCGTATCATAATACAAATCTTCCATATCAATAAAATAGTTCAAAAGTATGAGTTTGTTTTTTACCTCTTTGCTCTCAAATATCTCGTTGTCTTGGGGTTTGTATGTGGACAGAGTTTGGTTTACCAGCTCTTTTAGCTCCATAATCTTCTCAAAACTAAGCACCTCATAAAACCTTGGCAGTTCCTCAAAAAAGCTTAAAAAAGCATTGGCATTTTCAACATTTACCTTTTTGATGGCTACACTTTTCATCATCTCTACCATTGCATACTCACAAGCTACTCTATTTACAGGATACCACTCAAAGAGTGTTTCAACTACATTGATGAGATTTGAGAGATAATTATCGTCGCTTTCGTCACAAATCCCCGCAAAAGTTAGCGTGAGAAAGTTGATGAGTTTTTTGTCTGTTGTGAGTGTTTTGCTCTGGCTAAGAGAGATTTGGGCATCACCCACCAACGCATAC
The DNA here is from genome assembly GCA_964201385.1 of Sulfurimonadaceae bacterium. Classification (GTDB taxonomy): domain Bacteria; phylum Campylobacterota; class Campylobacteria; order Campylobacterales; family Sulfurimonadaceae; genus Sulfurimonas. Next base: position 1,524 of record CAXNED010000036.1, read on the forward strand.
TCCACCATTTTGCCAGTAAACCAGTTGAGCGAACACTCTCTGTTCTCACTCATGACAACGAGCCTGTTTAGCGTGGCGATAAGAAGTCCAAAGCGTTGGCAAAGGTGTGCAAAAAAGGCTTTATGCTCTTCATCGTTCTCATCATAAAAGCCTTGAAAATACTCAATTACCTGCTCAAAATGGTCTGGAATATACTTCATCTCATCCCACATTATTTTTGAGAGATGCCCCTCGTACATCCGAAATGTCTCATTTTCAAAGTCAAAATAATCCGCTCTTGCATACTCCATAAAATCGGTTATTTTATGGTAGATATTTTTCGCAAAGTTTATCATCAGCGGCATTTCCAAAGTGGCTCTTGCTCTTTGCTCCTTCGTCATTTGGCTCATATTTACGCCTGCCATTGCATTTTCAAACTGCTCTCTTGAGGAGATCTCGGCACCCTCAGCCAGCTTAACAACTCTGTCGTTATAGTCATAAAACCTCTCAAGCTCTTTTTGGCTCAAAGTTGCCAAATATGTAAACAAAAGCCCGTTGTCACTGCTAGAAACCAGTTCGTTAAACTCATCACTTGTAAGTTTTACTATCTCATTCACTCTGTTTTTTGCAACATCTACACCATCAAATTGGGTATTTTTTATCTTAAGCCAGTTGGGCACAGTGCGTGTGTCATCGGGCAAATTTCCTCTTTTAAACAGGTCTGCAAATTTTTTAAACATCACTCTCTCCTTTGCACACTCACAACTTCTTGCGTCTCGACGCAAAAAGCACTTAACGTGCCATAACCATGTTTTTTGACATAGCATCCTGTGTCTATGTTGGCATAATTTTCTTGCATCTCCACGCCAAACTCCATAGGGGTGTGTCCAAAAATATTAAAAATTTTGCTATCTTTTTTTGGCGGGGTTCGCTCCCAAAGTGCGAACTCTTTGAAAGTTTCTATGGCGGATGGGTTGTCGTGGTGGTGCCAGACATCGCCGCAACTTGCATGGGAGACCACTACAGGCAGGTTGTTGATTTTGCAGCGGAGTTCTATGGAGAGCGGGAGAGTTTTTAGCCACTCTATGTCTCCTAAAAATGCCTCAAAACCATCTTGATTTTCCACGCACTCAAGGATGTCTGTCTGTTTTACAAGATTGTAAGATTTGAGCGTAGCGATACCACCGTTGTTGTACCATGAATGCAAAAAAGATATGTTTGTGGAGTTTGGATAGCTTTTTATAAAACTCTCTCCGTATGTAATCATCAACTCTTCATGATTGCCAAGCACGCTACGGTGGTTGTTTTGCCGTACAAACGCTATAACCTCTTTGGATTTTGCACCTCTGTCTATCAGGTCGCCCACAAAGATGAGCTTTGCATCTTTTGGTAGTTTTGCTACCAATGCCATAAGCGTATCAAACTCGCCATGAACATCACCGATAACATAGTGCATCATCAGTACGAAACCCTATCCTCTTTTGCACTCCACGCTTCAAAAGGTTTTAGGCACTCTGCTCGCTCAATCTGCTTGAACTCCAAAAACTCTTTTTCGTAAAAATCTTTATCTCTAAATCCAATGGCGTCGGCATCTTGGCTTGTTGCGCCATAATAGACTATTTTGATATTTGCCCATTTTATAGCACCCAGACACATGGGGCATGGCATGCATGTTGTGTAGATTTCACATCCGCTCAAGTCAAATGTACCCAGTTTTTTGCATGCTTTTTTTATCGCATTTATCTCTGCATGCGCTGTCGGGTCGTTGTTTTTGAGAACTTGATTGTGTGCTTTTGCGATGATTTTGCCACTCTTTACAACAACTGCCCCAAAAGGTCCGCCGTGGCTCTTTTGCACACCCTCAAACGCCTCATCTATGGCTTGAAGCATAAAAGAGTTCATGACAACAAGATACTCTCTATAAGTCCAACATACCCATCATTTGCGCCGATATAGTCCAAAACGGCTATCTCTACCTCATACTTATGAGCGCACATTTCACGCAAAATAGGGACATCCTCCCTGACATGTTTACCAGGGGCTAAAAAAAGAGGAAGCACTTTTATGGAGCTAACACCGCTCTCTTTGAGCAGACGCACCGCACTCTCAAAGTCTGGTTCGGCAAGCTCTAAAAACGCAAGTTCCACGTGTTTTATCTTGCCCCTTAGCTTCTCCAGCACCTCAAAACTCGCCTCGTTGGAAGCTTTTACTTTACTTCCATGAGAGAGCAGTATGTATCCGTTCATCTGCTTTGCCTTTGTTTATATGTTTGAAGAGACGCTGTTGCGACCGTTGGCTTTTGCGTGGTAGAGCAAATCATCAGCTTCTTTATAGAGCACCTCGCAACTGCTTATCTCTTTTGCTTTTTTTGTAACTATACCAAGAGAAATAGTAACAAATGGCGAAGCACTGCTTCTTCTATGCTCTATTTGAAGCGCGCCCACACCTCTTTGAATCTTTTGCGCCAACTTAAGCGCACCAGATGTATCCTCAGGTTTTAGGAGCACACCAAACTCCTCGCCACCAATCCTAAAAGCATAATCGCTTGGACGCTTAAGAGCATCTTTGATGCACTGCGCAACTTCTCTTAGCACCTTATCGCCCTCTTGATGCCCATAGGTGTCGTTGTACTCTTTGAAAAAATCGATATCTATAATCATAAAAGCAAAGAGCCCATCAGCGCGCCTCGCCTCATCGAGCACTCTTTGGCACACTGTATCAAAATAGCCTCTGTTATGGAGTTTTGTCAGTGCGTCTGTTATGGAAATCTCCTCCACTCTCTTCCTATCGGTGATATCTCTTGCCACCGAAGTGTAACCGATATGCGCACTGTTCTCATCGTAAAGTGAATAGATAGTCGTCTCTATCCAGTAACTCTCCCCATCTTTTGTGCGGTTTTTGATATCGCCTTTAAAAAACCCCTCTTTTTGAAGCGAATCCCAAAGGTTTTCATACAAACTACTCGGCATATCTTTATGACGCAAAACATTATGCTTTTGCCCAAAAAGTTCCTCTTTTGCATAGCCAGAGATACGACACAACGCCTCAGAAGCGTAGGTTATGTTCCCCACTAAGTCGGTGTTGGAGGTAATGATGTTTTTGTCGATAAGCTCAAGATAGTTTTGCATCTTTTTATGATTAGTTTCAAGTTTTTTATTGGTCGTCTCCAAGATGGTGATGATTTTTTCAAACCCATAGTGAATCACAAAAAGAAGCGTTGCAAGCAAAAGTGCCAAAAATGTAAAAACCTGTTTTAATGTCTTATAGAACTCTTGTTGCATCTGCGTTATATCGTTGAAAAAAACCACTTTTCCAGCTGGTTTTTTTTCAAAATCAAGCAAATCAATACTGTAAAGAATATACTCTTTCTCATCCAAAACAATTTTTTGATTATCTTTAAATGTATAGTTTTTTCTTATGCTCTGTAAAAGGGCGTGATTGCCAAGATTTTCATAAAGCAAAGAGAACTCTCCTATAGAGAACTTCTCAGCCTCTTGCTTGAGAGAGATAGGATTTTTTTTGACAAAAACCGCCCCTTTTAAGTCATAAAAAAACTCCATCTCCAAAAGAATATGCTCAGGTCGTGAGCCAAACTCAAGCGCACCTAAGTACTTGCCCTCTTTAAAAACTGGAAGTGCCACTCTGTAAGAAAAACTGTAAACTCCCGCCTCAAAACCATAAACAGGCTCTTGTTTCTTATGTAACTGCGCTATCATAGGTCGGTAGTTTGCTATGGTATCGCCAAATTTTTGCTCCTCATGCATACGCAAAAAAGAGGTGCCATCGTAGAGATGAAAGTGCATCACCTCTAAAAACTTATTCTCTTTTCTTAGCGTCTCCCATCTCCCCTTTGAGAGTTCAAAAAGCATGTTTCTATCTTTTTTTTCCAGCGCATCTTTTATACCGCCAGAAGCGATATTTGCCCTTACTCTGTTTTCGTAAAACTCTTTATGTTTGAGGATGATTTTGTCGTAAGATTGGAGAAAATGTTGATGGTAGGACTCTTGGAGATTTGCCACCCTATCTTGCTGTTGCAAAAAGATAAAAAGAGAGATAATAGCAGCAGAAAAAAGCAATAGCGATGAGACAAAAAGCATTGTCTTGTTCTTGACGCTCAAACCGCTCAACATCTGCAACCTCCATATTCATATATATTATAACTGTAGTGCATATTAGATTAATTTATACTAATATAAGAAAAATAACAAACATAATCTGTTATTTGTTTAAAAACCCCATTGATTTTTCATTATCAAAACTTGCATCTCTCTCTTTTTTTATCTCTTCTTTAAAATCTTCAAGGCTAAAAAGCGGCTCTTCTCTTATGGCAACTCTGTATGCCGTGTTTTTGATGACAAGGTTTATCTGTCCGCCTGTGAGTGAGTACTCTGCAAGTGCTAACGCATCAAATCCCTCTGCATACGGTGCATTTTTAGGAAGCATTTTTTTCCAGAGTGAAAGCCTCTGCTCTTTGTTTGGCTTTTTGAACTCTATCTTGTAGTTAAAGCGTCTTGAAAATGCCTTGTCGATGTTCTCAAGCAGGTTTGTAGTGGCGATAAGCACACCTTTAAACTTCTCGATTTGCTCTAAAAAGATATTTTGCATCTGGTTGTGCATCTGGTCAGCTCCGCTCACGCCCCCGCTTGAGCGTGCGCCCAAAAACTGGTCTGCTTCATTGAGCAAGAGAATCGGTTCTGTCTTTGTTTTTTCGCACAAATCATAAAAAGTATCAAAAATCTTGCGTACATTTTTTTCGCTCTCGCCTACATACATGGAGAGGATTTTGGAACAGTCAAAGGCTAAAACTTGGCGTTTTAGCGACTTTGCAAGTGAATACGCCGTCATGGTTTTACCCGTCCCCGCCGCACCGTAAAAGATGATTCTTGCATCAATGCCGCTCTTTTTGTCTTTGATGCCCCACTCCACAAGTCTGTGTACTACCTCTTTGTCAAGCTGGCGCATCAGGTTTTGAAGTGTATCTTCGGTCTCTTTTGCCAAAACCACATCACTCAAAGAGGTTTCAGGGTCAACAAGCTCAAAGATATCTTGCTCTTCTATGAGCGAGTTGAGCTTTATGCGGCGCACTTTTTTGTTTTTTTGTGGATGAATGATGTTTTGCAAAACCTCATCAACGATGTAAAACGACCGTGAAATCCCACCAAAAGGGTTAAGCATCTCCTCATAGTCGATAATCCCATCATTAATGAGACTAGAGCCATCCTCCAAAAGCGAGCGGTTTTTGATGCGTTCATACTCATCAAAAGAGATAAGCTCTATGAGCGTGTTCATCTCCCGCAGTGACGCATCTGTCGCACTGTACTCCTCACGCAAAAGGGCAAGAAAAATCACCTGCTCTTTTGCACTCATCTTTTTTTGTTTGAAAAATTTATCAAGCACAAGTTTGCCCGTTGTCTGCTCCACTCTCTCTTCTATGCGCTTTTCAAGGATTTTGAGTTTTGTATGTGCTTGGTCGATGCCTAGCGAGTGTTCATGGACGTTGTGGCGGATTGCGCTCATCTTTTGGTAGAGTTCTATGCGCAAAAACTGGTCTTGCAGATACTCTAAGTGGTCACTGTATGGCTTTATGTCTGGCAGTTCACTCTCAGCCGCACCGTCTTGCAACAGTTTCAAAAACGACGGAGAAAGCCCCACGGCACTGTTTAGAAGCTCCAGCGGTGTCACTTCAGAGATTTTGATGGGTGCGAAACTCTGCTGATGTAACCATCCGAGTTCCAAAAGAAGTCTTACCTCTTCAAGATGCTTGATACCCTCATACTTTTTCTCCCCATAAATCTCTTTGAGCAGGTCAAAAACCACCACATCATCTTCGCCCGTAACATACCTTTTTGCCAAAGACTGCAACAGTTGCGCCTCTGTTTTACTGCATTTGAGCTGTGCAAAAATCGTCGCTTTTTCTATCTCTTTTGCTTCTAAAAAATTGATTAACGTTTCCAAATAAGTCCTTAAGTCTAAATAACCCCAACTTCAGCAATAAGAAAATAGCCCTAGTGCTAGGCAGATTTTTGCAGGACTAGTTGTACTAATCCAAGAAAATCTAACGACGCAATAGGGCTATTTTCTTATTGCCCGAAGGGAAGTTTAAAAAGAGGGCTACTGCTTCGTTAAAACTTTTTGCAGCACAATAAGTGCAACTGCAAAGTTTCGTCTCACATTAGCCCTCTTTTTAAGCTTCTGAAGTTGGGGTTCTTTAGACTTAAGGACTTATATCCTTAAAATCTATATTCTAGTGCCGATGCAACCATCAACACATTTGCGTTTGAAAATCCGCCATTTATCGAGCTGTTTGTGACTTCTCTCTCTTCTCTTATGGAGTAGAGCGCAGCCAAACCTACGTTTAGTTTCTCATTTATCTGGTATCTTGCGCCAAGCGACACCGACACCGAGTCGCTGTCTGGCAGTTCAAAACCAAGCGTTGCCTCTGGTACGGGTGACTCATCTATAACCACACCGCCCATGAGTGTAAGCGCATAAAGCTTTTGTGTCACGCCAAAGCGAAAGGCATTTGTATCTTTCCAGTTTTTGGCGATTGGCGCAGGGTCTGGCAAGCCTTGCCCAAAGTCAAAATCAAGTTCTTTATACTTTGACCAATAATTTCGCTCATAAACAAACTCAAAAGTTGTTTTACTTGGTAAAGTATAGGCAACAGCAATATTTAAAAGGGCAGGTACTGGAATGCTAACAGATGCACTCCTTTGCAAAGTGTTTAGAGTAACATCGCCCTCTACACTCAAATCTATTTTTGAACGGTATGCAAGTGCCATTTCAACTTCGGGCGCAGCCTTATAAGAGAGTGCAAGATTATATCCAATGTCTATGGAGTCACCATTCATATCTAACGAGACACCAGGGCGGCTATTTTTCACCACTCCCTCGCTGTAGATGGCTCTTGCACCAAAAGCAACACCTGTTTTTTCGTTGATTTTAAACGCAACCGTAGGGTTTATCTCTACAGTTTGAAGTGTAAACTCCTCTGCACTGTAGAGAGCAGGCGCATCTTCCCATCTTTTGGAAAGCCCCGCAGGAGAGACCACACTTAGCCCAAAACGCATACCGCTTACATCTTGCGAAACATAGTGAAGTGATGGAACTATAAAATCCTCTCGCTTCGCATTTATGGTCGTTGTGGCACTTTTGTACTCCACATCACTCAGAGAGATGTAGAGCAGATTTGCCTCCAAAACATTCTCATTTTTCATAAAAACCATATTGGCAGGGTTGTAGTACGCCGCATCTGCACCGCTTGAGTGCGCAACAGTGGCAGCACTCAAAGCTACCGAATTTAGCGAAGTTTCAGGGATTTTATACCCTCCTGCAAACAACGCACAAGCCGCCAACGAGAACAAAACAACACTCTTCATACCAAACCCCTTTGTGAAGCAATCATTGATTTTATATAAATTTTGCTTAATTCTCAAAAGAGTAAAGGAGTGCTATTTCTTCCTTCCAGATAGTTTCATCAATGGTCTCTAAAATCAGCGGGATGTCATTCATGCGCTCGTCATTCATGATAAACTTAAACGCATCAAGTCCTATCTCGCCTTTGCCTAGCGAGTTGTGTCTGTCCACATGTGAGCCAAATTTTGCTTTTGAATCATTGATGTGCATCCCCATGAGGTAGTTAAAACCGACGATTTTATCGAACTCGTTCCAGCTTTTGTCGTACGCCTCTCTTGTGCGTATGTCATACCCTGCGCTAAACATGTGGCAAGTATCGATGCAGACACCGACACGACTTTTGTCCTCTACTTTGTCGATGATTTGTGCGAGATGCTCAAACCTCCAGCCGAGGTTACTTCCCTGTCCTGCAGTGTTTTCTATGACCATTTTTACGCCATTTGTCTGCGCTATGGTTTTGTTTATGGCATCAGAGATTCTCTCTAAACACTCATCCTCACTTATCTTGCCAAGATGGCTTCCAGGGTGAAAGTTGAGTTTTTCAAGTCCCAAAAGAGAGCATCTTTGCACCTCATCCAAAAAAGCTTCCATCGATTTTGTTCTTGCTTCCTCTTCGGGATGACCGAGGTTGATAAGGTAGGAGTCATGCGGCAGGATGTGACGAGGCAAAATCCCGCTTGCGTCAAGCGCATTTTTAAACTTCTCAACAGTCTCATCATCAAGCGGTTTTGCAGCCCACTGTCTCTGGTTTTTTGTAAAGAGCGCAAACGCTTTAGCTCCGATGTTTTGGGCGTTTTGCACCGCATTGAA
>CAXNED010000037.1:0-9511 GCA_964201385.1 Sulfurimonadaceae bacterium
CTTTTGGCACTGCATCGTCAAGAGATGGTGCATCAGGATTTGCGACCGCACAACATCATGATAGAGAGTTCAGGCACGCTCAAAATCATAGACTTTGGCGCAACAAGAGTAGAAGGCATCATGGATGTCAATATCCGCCTTGAACAGGAAAATCTCTTGGGAACAGCACTTTACAGCGCACCAGAATACTTTTTGGGCAAAGAGGGAACAACCCGTTCAGACCTATTTTCACTTGGTGTTATCGTTTATGAGATGCTGACAAGTCACTTTCCTTACGGCGTTGAGGTCGCAAGAGCCAAAAATGAGGCGGCACAAAAGAAGTTGCGCTACACCCCGCTCTACCACTACAACCAAGAGATACCAGTGTGGGTCGATGAGGCGGTGAAAAAAGCGGTGGCACTCAAAGCAAATGAGCGTTACGAGGAACTAAGCGAGTTTTTGTACGACTTGCGACACCCAAACGAGGAGTTTTTAAAGAAGAAAAAACCGCCGCTTGTGGAGAAAAACAGTGTAGTTTTTTGGCAGGGAGTTTCGTTTGTATTGGCATGTGTTTTGGCGGTTTTGTGTTTGAGGTAACCCAATATTTGCTATAATCTTTTAAAAAAAGGTTTTTTATGCCAACAATCAGTATGTTTTACGGAATTTTGATAACGATTTTGTATGGAGATAATGAGCGTCACCATCTGCCTCATATTCATGCGAGATACCAAGGGACAAAAGCCTCAATTGCGATAGAAGACGGGAGAGTTTTGGCGGGAAACATCCCACCTAAACAGCTGAAACTTATACAGGCATGGATTGAGTTGCATCATGATGAATTGCTTGCAGATTGGGAGTTGGCGCAAAATGGTGAAGAACCATTTCGTATAGCTCCGCTACAATAAAAAGGCATAATTATGGAATTACTAGATGTAGTAAGTGTAGAACCTCAAAATGGGTATTTATTGGCATTGGAGTTTGAAAATGGGGAGCGAAAGCTCTTTGATATGACCTACCTAATGGAGAAGAAGCCTTTTTGTCGCCTAAAAGATAAAAAGATATTTGATTTAGCAACTATTGATTATGGAACAGTTGTATGGCCTGGAAATATTGATATTGCACCTGAAACTCTTTATGACAAGTCTGTTTTGATGAGTGTTAAATAATTTTTAATCTGATCTTTTTTGCTTTGTACTAAACATAGATAACATCTTTTGCTATGTAGTTTTTTAATGATTCTTTGATTGTTGCCTCTCTTACGAGGTCAACTTTGGTTTGTAAACTCTCTTCAAGAAATTTACTTAACTTTAAATATGCAAATATTGAGAATTTTTTATTTTTCTCTATCTCATAAATAATGTCGATATCGCTATTTTTGGTTGATTCGCCTCTAGCATAAGAACCAAAGAGACCTATTTTGCTTATGCCAAACTGCTCATGGAGGAGTTGTTTTTTCTCTTTAAGATAGTCTATAATCTGCTCTTTAGTCATCTCAATCTCACTAATTTTTCATAGATTATAGCAAACTATTGCGCATAAATCTCCATAGACACAAAATCCCCATTTTGCAGTCCATCTTCTATCATCTCTTTGGTTTTTGTGTAGGTTTGGGCAAAAACGGCGTGTTGTGCGTCGTGGTTGTTTTTTACCTTGACATAGCCTAAGTAGGTTAGCCACATAACGATGCCGTATGAGAGGTAAACTGCGCTCTCGTGGGTTGTGTAGAGTTCGCTGAAGAGTGCGATGATGTTGTGTGCCATGAAAAGCACCATCACACCTATGCTTCCTATCCAGATGGGGTATGCGCTGTTTTTGGAGTCGCCCTCGAAATTTTCCAAGTTTTTTAGTATCTGAACACTCTCATTTATCTCTCTTTTTATTTGTGCGATTTGGGGCGTGTCGCTCTCTTTTACTTTTAGCTCTTTTATCTGAATACTTGAGAGTTCACTTTGGCGGTTTATCTCTTTGTATTCGCCCAAAAGGGAAGGCTCGTTTCTCAAGATGCCCTCTATCATCGAGGGCGTAACCTCTTGCGAAAAAAGCTTCTCTTTTATCTCAAAGAGAAGCGTGTTGTAGAGTCCGTCATTTAGGATTTGGTTGGATACTTTTTGTATATTTACCATTTTAAAACCCTTTTATGCCTCAGGCACTAAAGCTGTCGTCTGCAATTTTGATTTGCTAAAGATGCCAAGAAGCCCTTTTAAGCCCACGCTCATGATGAGGTTTAGCAAAAACGCAATCCACGCCGCTAGGAGCAGAAGCCCGCAAATGCCTGCTAGTATCATGTATGTTTGGTATTCGCCATCCACATAGAGCGTGCGTCTAAGTGCGCCGTCCATCGCCGCCATTCCCATAAATGCGCCCATACCGATACCGCCGACCAACTGTCCCCAAAAGTGGAAGTTTGCCAACTTTTGGCTGTAGAGCTTCACACCGTTTGTAAGTGTCGGCCACAAGATATAAACCGCACTGTAAAGCGTCATGGTAAGTCCGACAAGCAGGGCGACATGGAAGTGCGGACCTGCAACCCACTGTGTGTTGTGGAGGATGCGGTTAAGCCCCATATCTGCTTGAATGATGCCTGCGGGAACTGCCAACATAAAGCCCAGTATCCCCGCAAGAAGGAACTTTAGCTCATTTGTCATCTTGAGCGGTCTCGCACTCCAGAGTGTTACAAGTGTGATAAAGATAGCGATTCCCTGTGTGACAAGCTCAAATGCCGTTACCATCTCACCGCTGATGAGCTTCATCATGTTGTTTTGTCCCTGATCCGCCAAAAGGTGGTGCGACCAGACTGCCCATGAAACGATTAGCTCCAAAAGAAGAGCCGCTCTTGCGATATTTTGCATAAAAAGCTTTTTACCTGTGATGAGCATCGCCAAAAGATACCAAGAACCTGCTATATAAATAAGCACTAAACCGTCTGCAATTAAGTCAAGTCCCCACCAAAAGAAGTTTTTGTAAAGAAGTGCATTTACGGAGGTGTAGTCCATGGTTGCACCCGACAAATCGCCAACGATGTAAACAAGGATGAGGATACCGCATGTAAGGATGACAAGCGCATCGAGGAAAGTATCTATCGTCCCTCGAAAGATTGCCACGACGGGTAACGAAACTGCTGGTTCTTTGGAGTATGGCTCACGCCCCGTCATTTTGTACCAGATGTTGAGCATACCGTCAATCCCTAGTGCAGAGATAAGAAGCGGCTTCATCGGGCGTTTTTCATGCCCCTCTTCAGTGTAAAAAACAGTCGCAAAGATGTTGTAGATAAACCCTAAAGTTCCTATCATGATGAGTGCAACGCCTGTGATAAATACAAGTCCGCCCACTGCATCAAACTGTGAAAAGTCAACAGGAAGCGGCCAGTAGAGCGTGTAAAGCGGTGCATAGTGGAACAAAAATCCGCCAAGCCAAGCGAGTAAAACCCCAAAGGCGATAAGCATCCATGTTGCGTTTGCAAGTTTGACGCTGTAGAGCGGTTTTTTCATCAAGTAAGGCACTAAAAATGTAAATGCGCCAAAGACTACGAGGTAAGTAGAGCCAAAAATCCCCACTATCGGGTGTACTGTCATAACAGAAAAGTAGTGCGTATCGCTAAGCATCGGAAGCGGTGTGATGGCATGAGCACGCATCATCATCCCCTCAAACGCCGATAAACCGTAGTAAAGTATGCCTATGATTACGGCTCTGAGCGTGACTTTTTGCGTCGGTGTCAAACCATCCGCTTTTAAACCTCCCTCATTGCCGTTGACTAAAGTGTGTAAAAAACTCATAAACTTCCTCCTTTTTGCGAATATTTGTCATCCTCGTCGCATCCTTTGACTTCAAAAACATCTTTTATGTACATTTTTGCCCCCTTAGGTCCTGAATACTCTGTAGAGCGCAAGTGGTAAACGCCGTTTTTGCCAAACTTCCACATTAGGTCGTTTTTGCTCCCTGGAAGAACTTGCATCTGCGTAACCATCGAGTTGTTTTGTCTAAAAATCCCAAAACCGTAAGTAACATCTTTTGAGACAACATCAAAAAGAACATACTCATTGCACTTAAGCTCTATTTTTGGGCTAGGAAGCTGAAACTCATGTTTCTGGATAGTGATATTTACCACTTGAGCCGCTTTAAGAGAGTCTCTTTTAAAGTCAATCTCCACCCACGGTATCTTGTTAAATGTGACGATATGAATCGCCACGCCGACTGTTATGAGCGCACCAACATAGGTGTAAAATGTGGAGGCTTTGACTATACGAGGCTTACCTTTTGGGTTGACCACTCCCAGAGCGAACCACCCTATGAGCGAAATCACCGAAACGGTGTAGAGTGTATAGACGAGTTTAAGCATCTGTAACACATCAACAGAATCTGTCATCTTTTTTCCTTGACTGTAACTTAATTTAAAAATTAGTAGTAAAACTTTAGCAAAATAAATTTTATCTTTTACCAATTAGTTGTATAAAATATAATCAGTAATAAATCTTTTTAAGAATCATCTAATTGTATATTTTTAGGAGTTAGAAAATTTTGCACTATCAAAACAGCTTAGAAAAGTAGAGTAGTCACTCTCAAATGGGTAGAAATTAACTTTCAAAAAGCTACAATTAACGAATTATTTTTTGTTCTACACAAAAATTGTTACATGAAGGTTACGGGAGATAAAATTATGAAAAATCTAAGTATAAAAGCAAGGTTGATGGTGTTGGCGCTTGTGCCAATTTTGGTCATTGTGGCGCTTTCTGTCGGGAAAATACTCTTTGACGTGAGCATCAAAGCAAATCTTTTAGAGACGAAAGAGCGCATCCACGAGGTAGAATCTTTGGCAAAAGCGATTCACTTTATGCAGATTGAGCGCGGTCTTAGCGTTGGTTTTGTTGTCTCAAATGGTGCAAAAAATGGCGATAAGATGCCTGATATCAGAAGTAAAGTGGATAATGCTATCGCGGAGATAAAGGATGTTTATGCTCAAACAAAGGGCGATAGCTCAGTTCTTAGCAACCTAAGCGAGTTGGGTACAAAAAGAGCTGCTATCGATGCACTCTCTTTAAATGGTCCAGACACGGGAGCGTACTTTTCTAAAACCATCGTTGCGCTTATAGATGGAACAACCATTATACCCTCCCTGATGGATGATAAAAATGGAAGAAACACTATCCAAGCGTATACGCATTTAGCTTCTGTAAAAGAGCAGTTGGGGCAGATACGCGCTAACCTCAATGGCGCTTTTACAAAAGATAGCTTTGTCGGAAATACATACTTGACATTTGGCGGCTCTTTGGGGACATACAATGTCAACAGTCGTAAGTTTGTAACGCTTGCTCCAAAAGAGTTGCAAGAGTTTTACAAAAACAACTTTCAAGGCGAAGCGGTTGAAAAAACATTTGCCATGATAGAGACAGCAAAAACAAAAGGCGCTCAAGGCGGTTTTGGCATCGATGCATCGGTGTGGTTTACAAATGTGACAGCGTCTATCGAGATTTTGAGAAATGTGGAGCTTCAGCTTTATAAGTATGTTTATGGAGCAATAGATAAGAAAATTGAAGAGACAATGTTCAATATTATGGCGCTTAGCGTAGGCTTGTTAGTTGGTATCATTCTTTTTGCGTTACTTATACTTTTCCTTATCAAAACATCCGTAAGTGACCCGATAGAGCGTTTTAAAGCTACGCTTGTGAGCATCGGAGAGAGCCATAACCTCACTATAAAAGTGGATGAAAATGCACCTCTTGAGCTTAGTCAAATGGCACAAAGTTTTAACAGACTTTTAGCAAAACTCAGAGACCTTATCGAGACATCTAAGGGCAGTTCAAGCGAAAACGCTTCCATCTCTCATGAGCTTGCAACAACGGCTATGGGTGTTGGGGAAAATGTGGAGAAGAGCGTTCTTGTTGTTAATGATGCAACGAAAAAAGCAAGAGAGATTAAGGGCGAGATAGAGCTTGCCATCAGTGAAGCGCAAGAGAGTAAAAAAGAGATACTCCGCGCAAATGAAAATCTAGGGCATGCAAGAGATGAAATCATCAACCTTACGCACAAAGTACAAAATTCTGCACAGCTTGAAGCTGATCTCTCTATGCGCATGGAAGCACTCTCTAAAGAAGCGGGTGAGGTAAAAAATATCTTAGATATCATCGCCGACATCGCTGACCAGACAAATCTTCTCGCACTCAACGCTGCCATAGAAGCGGCACGTGCGGGTGAGCATGGACGCGGTTTTGCCGTGGTTGCCGATGAGGTACGCAAACTTGCGGAGAGAACGCAAAGAAGCCTCACGGAGATAAACGCTACCATCAATGTCATCGTCCAATCCATAAGCGATGTAAGTACGCAGATGAGCGCAAATGCCGATGAGATTCAAGAGCTCTCCAGCAGCGCAAGTGATGTAGAGTTTAAGATAAACGAAAGTGTTGCCATCGTCAAAGAAGCGGTTCGTGCGACAGATAAGACGGTGAATGATTTTGAAAAAACAGGTAAAAATGTAGAAGTCATTGTTGAACAAGTAAGTCAAATCAACGCTATTTCTGCTACAAATGCAAGAAGTGTCGAAGAGATAGCAGCAGCAGCCGAGCATCTCAACTCCATGACAGACGAACTCCACGCAAAACTTGAACTCTTTAGAACATAAGTTTTAGCCTCTCATTGCAAGAGCAGAAAATGTGTTACCGATAAGTTACCTTCTCTGTTCTACTCTTTCGTTTGAGCAAGAGTTTCTTGCTACACAATACAAGGAGTCTCTTATGACTGTGAGTTCTAATTATAGTTCGTATGCATCATACGGTTCGTCCGCAACACAAATGGCGAAGCCGAATTTTGAGGAGATGGCAAAGGAGCTTATAAACTCCATAGACAGCGACTCAAGCGGCAGTGTTGACTTGAGTGAATTTACAACCGCAATGCAATCATCTTCAAGCTCAACAGAATCAACACTAGACAGCTCTTCACTTAGCGATATTTTTTCAAAAATCGACTCAAACGGTGACGGAGGGATGAGTAGCGAAGAGTTTTTGGCTGCACTCGAAGCCAGCAAACCTCAAAAACCTAGCGGCAATAGTGAGATGATGGGTTCTATGCCACCACCGCCTCCGCCACCGTCCTCATCTGAAGAGTCGTCTGAGGAGAGCAGTACGAGTGATATTTTCTCAGCTCTGGACACAAACAAAGATGGCACGATTTCGCAAGATGAGTTACTCGCCCTCTTAGGAGATGAGACATCCGACACATCTTCTTCATCCACCCAAGAGCAGAGCCAAACTAGAGATTTAAAAGACAAGATGCTTCAAAACATCCTCGCACACTACAGTTCTAACGAACTTACAACAAGTAGTTCGTCCCTTAGCCTCAGTGCTTAAAACAGTTGCCCTTTTTTAAGGGTGACCTATTATTTTAAAGATATAATCAAAAACATGATAAAGATACTAATGATAGAAGATGATGAAGAACTGGCTACACTGTTGCAATCACGGCTTATGAAAAGCCAGATAGATACCACCGTGGCACTCACTCCGCTTGAGGGTTTAAAACTGTTTCAAGAGAACTGTTATGATTTGCTCATACTGGATTTGTCACTGCCTCAAATGGATGGTTTGGAGGTTTGTCGCTCTGTTCGCCAAGAGAGCAACATCCCCATTATCATCTCCTCTGCGCGTTTTGACATGAGAGACAAAACGGTCGGATTTGCTTATGGTGCCGATGATTATCTCTCAAAGCCCTACAATCCAGACGAATTACTCTTTAGAATCGAAGCGATTATGCGACGCATTCATCCATGGAGTGCAAAAAAAAGAAAACTTTTTGAGAGAGACGAGAGTGCGAGGGAGATTATAAAAGAGTCTTTGCCACTTAAACTCTCGCCTGCCGAGTACGAGATACTCTCTTACATGATGCAAAAAGAGAGAAGCGCTATCTCAAGAGAGGAGATGCTTCTTAACATTGCATCAATTCACTATGAAAGTTCACTAAAAAGTATAGATGTTATGATGGGACGCCTCCGCCAAAAGATTGGCGATGATATGAAAAATCCACGTTACATCGTTGCTGTGCGTGGCATAGGATATAAATTTGTCAATGAATAAAAATTCTCTTTTAAAACTTATCTCGCTCTTTTTTGTTTTTATATTTCTTCTTATCAATGCTCTTTTTTTTGTGATGCAAGAGTCTCTTTTTGCAATGGAACAAAAGGAGCAGATGCGACGGTTTTTTACTGCCCAGAGGTTGTTACATGAACAAAAAGAGGTG
The DNA here is from genome assembly GCA_964201385.1 of Sulfurimonadaceae bacterium. GTDB lineage: Bacteria > Campylobacterota > Campylobacteria > Campylobacterales > Sulfurimonadaceae > Sulfurimonas. Next base: position 8,203 of record CAXNED010000037.1, read on the forward strand.
TTCCAAGAGCTTATGATAGAGCCTGTAACCGACATAGCGCAAGAGGAGTTGTTAAAAAGCGGTACGATTCTCTTAGAACTGCCATTTGTAAAGATGGTGCTTTATAAAGAGAGGACATTTTTTCTAAGCGTGCCACCTCCGCCGCCACCGCCGCACATAGAGCAACTCTTTTTTGCATCCAAACAGATGCCTCCAAAAGAGATGTTTGCGCCTAAGTCACTAGAAGATGTTGCGCCAAAGAGTGCAGTTTCTATCTGGATACTTTTTGCTTTTGCAGACTTATTGTTGCTGCTTTTTTTCGCCTATCTTGTAAAGAAACTGCTTCCGTTGTACCGTTTGAAAAATGCCATCAGAGGCTACAAAGATGGGGATGTTTTACTTCAAGCGCCCACAGATATGCAAGATGAGATTGCCCAGATAACGACCGAGTTTAACCTTGTACTCAAAAAAATAGCCTCCATCAAAGAGGCAAGAACGCTTTTTATGCGCAATGTCTTTCATGAGTTAAAAACCCCGATTATGAAAGGGCTGCTTATCGTGGATTCCTTAAAGTCAGAGGTGAGAGCGCAACGATTGCAGAAGATATTTTACAGGATGAGCTACCTGCTTGAAGAGTTTTCTAAGATAGAGAGATTTGGAAGCGGAGAGTGGGAACTTCATATCTCAAAGTACCGTTTTGCAGACCTTTTGGAGGGGGCGTATGATATTTTGATGTGCAAAGAAGATGCGTTTGATGTTACCATCGAAGAGGAGGGCGGAGTTTTGAGCGTGGATTTTGAGCTTTTTTGCATAGCGTTGAAAAATCTGCTTGATAATGCGTTAAAGTATTCGCACACAAAACCAGCTATTTCCTTTTCTGGGGGTAAAATTGTCATCACAAATGATGGAGATGCGATTGATGCGTCAAAGGGAGATTTTTCAAAACCGTTTAACCGTTTGTATGAGACATCAAGCGCAGGGCTTGGACTTGGGCTTTACCTTACCAACTCTATCGCTCAAAAACATGGTTTTGGATTTGCTTATAGATATGAGGATGGAATGAATATTTTTGAGATAGACACAAAGGAGGAGCGATGAAAAACGCCAAAATAGTCTCTTTTTTACACCTTTTGTTTTTTGTTTTGCCCTTAAGTGCGCAAGAAGCAGAACTTCTCTCGCCCCAAAAGCAGGAGTTGTTGCTTCAAGAGCAAAACAGATACGAATCAGAGCATGAAAAGTTACGATACAACTGGATAGCACCGCTCAATCTTGGTGCTTCATGGGGGTATGACAAGAGTTATTTGGGAGATTATGGCTTTAGTAAAAATAC
>CAXNED010000038.1:0-9479 GCA_964201385.1 Sulfurimonadaceae bacterium
AATCTTCACGGAACTATCCATACAACAAGACAGATAGAAGATAAAATCATATGCATAGTTGAACCGCAAATGGGTTCAAACTTTCGCATAGCTGTGTGTGACCTAAACACAAAAAGAGTAACAATCAAAAAAACCAGCTACAAAAACGTACTAAGCGTAGAGGGTGCTTTTGCAAATTTTGAGCTGTGAAAATGGTGTCAGTCACCATTTTGCATTTCATTTAATTAAACTTTTTTTGTGTTCATTTATTTAGCAAATATCAAGTTGTTTTATATATAATGTTTGTTAAATGTTGTATGCATTCCACCTTGGGAAAGGTGGAACGATATAATGATTTACTCAGAAAGGAATAAATATAGATGAGAAACATATTAATCGTTAGTATTATACTTCTGTTATCAATTACAACTTTAAATGCACTCGATAAGGGTAGCCCACTTATGAATGCTGTAGATAATCAAAATTTTGAAGAAGTTGTCAAGCTAGTAGAATCTGGAGTCGATATTAATCAAAAAAATGATATTGGTTTCACGGCATTGCTTTTTGCAACAGGCTGGGGTGATGTCAAGATGGTTAAATATCTCATTGAACATGGTGCTTCCCTAGATGCCAAAGTAAATATAGGATTTGGTGTGATTCATCGTGCTGCAATGAATAAGAATTCATCTGTTTTAAAATACTTGCTTGAAAACTATACTTTGAACATTAATGACCAAGCTAAAAGTTATTGTTCTCCACTTGATTTTGCACTCAGAGGTAATGCATTACAAGAAGGAGGCTCTCTTGAAAACGCACGTTTACTCATTGCTAAGGGTGCGCAAGAAAGCATTAATTGGAGATGCTATGGCTATACACCATTAATGGTTGCAGTACCTGATAAAAAAGTAATTAATTTTCTTATCCAAAATGGAGCAGACAAAACCATAAAGAACGAAGCAGGATTAACTGCATACGATATGGCAAAAAGACAGAAAGCACCCACAGATGTGTTAACTATGCTAGCCACAGGAACGGAGCAAAAAAGTAAAATAAACAAACAAATTTTTCAGAGTGCTACTCTTCTATGGGAATTAAAAACAAATCAAAACAGATATGATCAAGTTACAGAAGACGAAGCAACTAAATACTGTGCAAAACTAAATGTTGAAGGCTATAGCTATTGGCGTATTCCATCGGTTGCTGAATATCAAACTATTTTAAGTGAAAAACCATATAAAGGTTTTGTAATCGATGGTATAGATGAATATTACATGAATCCAAAAGATTTTCCAAATATGACTCCTAGCACTTATTGGGTAATACTCGAAGATAAATCTTTAGGTTACCAATCTATATCATGGAATAAAGTACATAAGAAACGGGAATATAACGAAAAACATCACATTCGATGTGTCCATGAAAAATGACATAACAAGGAAAATGGGAACAGGCTACGTTAAAATCAATCTCCATTGACTAAGCGTACCATACAAAGTTTATTTAACATTATTTTGCTAAAATTTGCGTATATTTTCAATATTGGAGTTCATGATGTTGGCTTTGAGACAAGAACAGCTTTTTGATGAAATAGATATTTTACCAATAGATTTAAAAACTAAAATTGTTGATAAGATATTGGCTAGCATCACGCCAACAAACAGTTTGATTGATGCGTTATGGATAAAAGAAGCTAATAAAAGAAAACAAGAAATTGAGTTAGATTCTGTTAGATTAGTTAATGGGGATGAAGTTTTCAAAAAAATATCTCAGAGACTAAACTCATAAATGACTTACTCTTTCCACCCCGATGCTGAAGTTGAATTAAACGCTTCGGTTGATTACTATGAAGAGTGTAAAGATGGACTCGGTGCAGAGTTTGCATATGAAGTTTACAAAACTATCCAAAGAATTTTAGAATATCCAGTTGCTTGGCAAAAGTTAGATGGAGATATGAGAAGATGTTTAATAAATAGATTCCCATTTGGACTAATTTACTTTCAAAGAGATGATGAAATTATTATTTTAGCAGTCATGCAACTAAACAGAAAACCAAACTACTGGAAAGATAGAAAGTGACCAAAGATAAAATAAAACAGAGGAGACCAATCAAGGATTGGAATTTAAAATGAAAAAGATATTCTTTTTATTACTACTTATAAGTTTAGAACTATTTGCTGGTACACGAATGTGTAGTTCTGGAACGGTTACCAAACTGCTTAGTGATGATAACCAAGGAAGTCGTCATCAAAGGTTTATCATAAAAGTACCATCTGGGCAAACTTTATTGATTTCACACAATATTGATTTAGCACCAAAAGTACATCAACTAAAAGAGGGTAATTCTATAAAGTTTTGTGGAGAATATGAAAACAACACTAAAGGTGGAGTCGTACATTGGACACACCATGACCCAAGAAACAGTCATGTCGGTGGTTGGTTAGAATATAATGGTAAAAAGTATGAGTAACATATAATAATTACACAACCCATTTTTTATCTTACACCCCCCCCCGCTAAAGAAAAAACAAACCCATTTTGCTATAATACATCCCATAATTTATAAAGATAGGAAAAATCAGTGATTACGTTAAAAGAAGCGTTAAAATTAAGCAAAGACGAATTAGCAAAATTTAAAGAAGAACTAAAAACAAATATAGAAGCAAATGCAGATATTAACGCTTACATCGATGTTCACAATGTCGGCGAAGGGGTGCCGATAGCTATAAAAGACAACATTCAGGTAAAAGATTGGTCCGTAACATCAGGTTCAAACATACTTCAAGGCTACATCGCTCCTTATAATGCTACGGTAATAGAGAAAATGCTTGGTGCGGGACTAAGCGCGTTTGGGCGAACAAATATGGATGAGTTTGCTATGGGAAGTACGACTGAGTCAAGTTTTTACGGCAAAACGCTCAATCCTCACAACAAAGATTGCGTCCCTGGGGGAAGTTCTGGCGGAAGTGCGGCGGCGGTTGCGGCGGGGTTGGCTATCGCAGCTCTTGGAAGCGACACGGGCGGAAGTATCCGTCAGCCTGCCTCTTTTTGCGGAATTGTCGGAATGAAACCGACTTACGGTAGAGTTAGCCGTTACGGTTTAGGGGCTTACGCTTCATCACTTGACCAGATTGGACCTATGACGCAAAATGTTGAAGATGCGGCGATTTTGTATGACATTATCAGCGGACATGACGAAAAAGACTCAACGAGTGCGAACAAAAACGACAAAGTAAGCGACAAACTAAACGCTTCAAGAAAACTCAAAATTGCAGTTTTGCCAAAGCATATACAAAACGCAAGCGATGACGTAAAAAAAGCCTATGAACTTGCAGTAAATGCTCTTAAAAATGCAGGACATGAGATAGTAGAAGCTGAATTAATGGACGCAAAATTTGACATCTCCGCTTACTACATTACGGCAACAGCAGAAGCTACGACAAATCTAGCTCGTTATGACGGCATCCGCTACGGAAACAGAGTTGTCGGAAAAGATCTAAACGACACATTTATCCAGACAAGAAGTCAAGGTTTCGGCGATGAAGTAAAACGCCGTATCTTGCTTGGAAACTTCGTTCTCTCAAGCGGATATTATGAAGCTTACTACGTAAAAGCACAAAAAACAAGACACCTCATCAAAGACCAATACTCTAAAATATTTGAGAATGTGGACCTCATCCTCTCGCCCGTTGCACCGACAACTGCAAACAAGTTCGGAGAGCTTTCAACTCCGATGGAGATGTACTTAAGCGACCTTTACACCATCAGCGTAAACCTTGCCGGACTTCCTGCCATCTCTGTTCCTGTTGCAAAAAGCTCTGAGGGTATGCCTATCGGTCTTCAGTTGATTGCAAATGCTTATGAGGAACAGACGCTTTTTGATGGCGCACTTAGTTTGGAGAGAGCTATAAACTACCAAAAATAGACAGATACCATAAAAAAAGGCTCACTCATGCAAAAAAGTTTTAAAGTGCTAAATGTAAAATGCGGCGGTTGTGCAAGTACCATCAAAGAGTCCTTAAGGGAGGAGTTTGGCGAGGTTGATGTTGACTTGATGCAAGAGCCTCGTGTCATTACTTTAGAGATAAAAGATGAAGAAGCCCAGAAGAGTTTTCGCAAAAAGATAAAATCTCTTGGCTATCCGATGGAAGATGAAGAGTTGTGCACATTTACAAAGGGCGGACTTAAAGCCAAAAGTTTTATCTCATGCGCTATTGGGAAGATGCACGAGAACTAAAAATTTGGCTTGATGATATACTCATAAGTTGAAAAAAGTATCTCAACTCCGATAAGCCAGATGATGATCCACTCCAAAAACTCACTCGATTTTTGGTTTACTCTGTCTGTTATGAACTCGACCGACTCTTTTAAAAATGAGATTTTATACTCAATAACATCAAATCTTGATTTTAACTCTAACTGGAGTGCGAGCTGGTTATAGAGTGACTCAAACTCAAAATCATCCCAAATGATGTCTGGTTTGTCTAAAAGATAGAGCTGATTTAAGATTTCAAATCTCTCTTTTGCGATGGCACTTGCAAAATTCATCAGATTTTCTCTATCTTTTGCTTTGATATTTTCTATTTTGTCGTAGAGTTTTTTACTCTCTTGCATCTTGACTTCAAGTGACTTTTCTCGTATCTCTAGCCCGACGCTTTGCGAGAGTGCAAGTGAGATGATGGAAGCGACCGATTTGTTAAATTTGTTGTACTTGATGGTGTGCGTATCGATAAGCGGTTTTTCATAAAGAGCGTCCACAACCATCGGGTAGTCTTGGTTTACCAGTGCTGTTTGGTAGTGTGGTGCTTCTTTGATTTTGAGTCTTTGCAGAAACGACTTTATCTCTTCATGGTTAAAGTTACAAAATGTGATTACTCCAAAAGAGGAAGCAAAAATAAACTTATCGTTGGTTATCTCACCGACAAGCGACTTCTCTATCGTTGTGAGGATTAAGCCTGGGAACTCTTTTTCAAGGTCATTTTTTGTGATGATGATGGGTATCTCTACGGATACAAACAGTACTCTTGATTCCATTTTTTAGCCTTCACTTTATAAATTGGGTCTATTATACACCCTTTTAATCTCTATTTTATTACAGTGGCTTTACCTCTTTTTAACCACAATAAAAGTATAATCCAAAGAATTTTTATAGCAACATAAAAACTTTTAATCTCTAAAAGGACAACCATGAAAATTCGCAAACGAGCCCTCACCTTTGAAGATGTACTTCTTGTACCAAAATATTCTGAAGTTTTACCAAAAGAGGTCTCTTTAGAGACAAAACTCTCTCGCAATATCTCTCTTAAAATCCCTATGGTCTCCGCTGCAATGGACACTGTTACCGAATACCGTGCAGCAATCGCTATGGCAAGACTTGGCGGCATAGGCATTATCCATAAAAACATGGACATTGAGACACAGTGCAAACAGGTGAGAAAGGTGAAAAAAAGTGAAAGCGGTGTGATTATTGACCCTATCTATGTACATCCAGATGCTACGCTTGCAGAGGCAAATGCACTCATGGAAGAGTTCAAAATCTCTGGTGTTCCTGTCATAGATGCGCATAACAAACTTCTTGGCATCCTCACAAACCGTGATATGCGCTTTCAAAAAGAGATGAGCAAACGAGCTGATGAAGTGATGACAAAAATGCCTCTTATCACTGCAAAAAAGGGTATCTCACTTGATGAAGCAGCAGATATCATGCACAAAAACAAGATAGAAAAACTCCCAATCATTGATGATGAGGGATTTTTAAAGGGGCTTGTGACTATCAAAGATATCAAAAAGCGTATTGAGTATCCAAACTCAAATAAAGATGCTTTTGGCAGACTTGTTGTTGGTGCAGCCATCGGGGTTGGGCAGCTTGACCGTGCAAAAGCACTTGTGGATGCAGGTGTGGACGTTTTGGTTCTTGACTCTGCACATGGACACTCAAAAGGCATCCTAGATACCGTTAGAAAAATCAAAGAGAGCATGGAAGTTGACGTCATAGCAGGAAATATCGCTACAGCAGAGGCTGTTGAAGCACTCATAAAAGCGGGCGCGGACGGCGTAAAAGTCGGTATCGGACCTGGGTCTATCTGTACCACTCGCATCGTTGCAGGTGTAGGCGTACCGCAAATCTCAGCTATAGCAGAGTGTGCGGATGCCGCACGTAAACATGGCGTCCCAGTGATTGCTGATGGCGGCATCAAGTACTCTGGCGACATCGCAAAAGCGCTTGCGGTAGGTGCAAGCTGTATTATGGCAGGCTCACTTTTAGCAGGAACGGAAGAGTCTCCTGGTGAGACTATCATGTTTCAAGGTCGCCAATACAAGTCGTACCGTGGTATGGGCAGTATCGGGGCTATGCAAAAAGGGTCAAACGACAGATATTTCCAAGAGGGAACAGCAGCGGACAAGCTCGTGCCAGAGGGCATCGAGGGACGTGTGCCGTTTCGTGGAAGCATCGCTGGCATAGTACATCAAATGATGGGCGGACTTCGCTCTTCAATGGGGTACTGTGGAAGCAAAGATATCCCAACATTTTGGGAGCAAGCAGAGTTTGTAGAGATAACAAGTGCAGGTCTCAAAGAGAGCCATGTTCACGATGTTATCATCACGCAAGAAGCTCCAAACTACCATATCTAACATCCCCTCATCTGGGCATAAAATTTTTATGCCCAAAATCTCCCATATTTCTCTTTTTTTAAACGACTAAAAACATACAATGCACTCTCTTCTTTATTGACTTTTATATAAAAAGATAGTAAAATTTATGAGTATTATAATTTTACATAATAAAAGGTTTTGGGATGGAAAGTGGTCAAGAAAAAAACAGATTGAAATTTTTCCCTATTATGATGTACGCTGTCGTTATGGGGTTGAGCGGACTTACCATTACCTACCAAAAAGCGGCGCTATGGCTTGGTTTTCCTGCCTTTTTGGGTGAGATGTTTATGGTGCTCACAACTGCTGTTTTTATCGCTGTCTCATTTGTTTATACAAAAAAGTTCTTTACCTACAAAGTCGCCGTAATGAGTGAGTTTTCACATCCCGTGCGCATCAACTTTTTTGCTGCCATCTCCATCTCTATGTTGATGCTCGCTATCATCTACAAAGAGAGTTTTCCTACTCTAAGTGCCGTTTTTTGGTATCCTGGGACATTTTTGCATTTTTATCTTACCATGCATACCATAGCATTTTGGATAAACAAAAACCAGCAACTTGACCACTCAAACCCTGCTTGGTTCATCCCAATCGTTGGAAATGTTTTGGTGCCTGTAGCGGGTGTGGGATTTGTTGACACTGGTTTGTTGCTCTACTTTTTTAGCGTTGGTATGTTCTTTTGGATTATACTTTTTGCGGTGCTGCTCAATCGCATCATCTTTCACCACCAACTTGCCATCAAGTTTATGCCGACACTTTTTATCCTTATCGCGCCACCTGCTGTAGGCTTTATCGCTTACTTTAAGATGTTTGGCGTCATCGATACTTTTGCACTTTTTCTCTTTAATCTAGCGCTCTTTTTTACACTTTTGGTTCTCTTTATGTACAAAAATTTTATTCGCATCAAGTTTTTTATCTCATGGTGGGCGTTTGTCTTCCCAATCGCTGCCATGGCGATAAGCTCCATGTTGATGTACCACGAGAGAGGTTCACTGTTTTTGCAACTGCTCTCTTATGTGATGCTGAGTGCTACAACGGTCATAGTTACTATCGTTACCTACCAGACAATTTTGCATATGAAAAAAGGTGAGATTTGTATTCAAGAGTAGTTGCGTTTATCTATAAAATTAAATTTCTAAAGGAAACAGAGTGAAAAAAAGTATATTTATGGACAAGTACCCAGTTTGCAGCATAGAGTTTGCAAAAAGCGAGATGCGCGTTACAACAACAAAAGAGGTTATAGAGTATTTTAAAGAGAAGATTCAAAACCACCCTATTGCGCAGTTTATCGCTGTTTTTGACCACTACGCACACACAAAAAATCTCGGTGGCGCGATAATGGAGGGCTTAGTGGATGCACAAAATATCATTTTCTGTTTTGGTCAGGCAATCCCTAACACAAAAATCCTAGCGGCACGTCCTAGAAGTATCGGTGTTTGTGAGTTTGAAGATAAAATCGTCATTGACTTTATCGAAGCGCCAAGAGAAGAGTTAAATAAGGTGATGGAAGAGTGGACAAAAGGTTTAAAGAGCTAAAAAGGTCTCATTAAAACGAAGATTAAACCATTTTCGCTAAAATACCTTTAAATATTTACGTCAAGGGTGAGCAAAATGGATTTGCAAACGATAGCACTGCATGAAGGTTACACAAAAGATTCGCAAGGGACGATGGCTGTCCCTATTTACCAGACAACAGCGTATGAGTTTCGTGACGTAGAGCACGCTGCAAATCTCTTTTCGCTCAAAGAGCTTGGCAACATCTACACACGCCTCAACAACCCTACAACAGATGTGTTTGAAAAAAGATTTGCGGCTTTAGAGGGCGGTGCAGCTGCACTTGCTACTTCAAGCGGGATGAGTGCCATCTTTTTTGCCATCGTCAATGCGGCAGAAGCTGGAGACAATATCGTTTGCGCAAAACAGCTCTATGGCGGAAGTTTGACACTCAATACGCACACACTCAAGCGTTTTGGCATTGAAGCAAGATACTTTGATGTACATAATATGGCATCCCTTGAAGCACTTATCGATGCAAAAACAAAAGTTATCTTTTTTGAGTCTTTAACAAATCCAAGTATTGACGTAGCAGACATCGAGGCGATTACGGCTATTGCAAACAGACACGGTATCCTCACGGTAGTGGACAACACGGTTGCAACGCCGATTTTATGCCGTCCATTTGAGCATGGAGCGGATATCACGGTACATAGTGCAAGCAAATATACAACGGGACAAGGTCTTGCCATCGGAGGGATTTTAGTAGAGAGAGAAGATTTGGTTTCAAAACTACGTGCAAACCCTCGCTATGAGCATTTTAACAAGCCAGATGCTTCGTACCACGGTTTAGTTTACGTCGATATAAATCTCCCGCCTTACACGCTTCGAGGCAGACTTTCACTCGCACGTGATTTAGGCGCTGTTTTATCTCCGTTTAACTCATGGCTCTTTATCCAAGGGATGGAAACACTCTTTTTACGTATGCAAGAACACTCTAAAAATGCCCTCGCACTTGCAGAGTTTTTAGAAGCGCATCCAAAAGTAAAAAAAGTAAACTATCCAGGGTTAAAGAGTAATGCAAACTACAAAAATGCACAAAAGTACTTTAAAGATGGCGCATGCAGCGGGTTGCTCAGCTTTGAAGTAGCATCGCTTGAAGAAGCTACAAAGATAGTCAATGCAACAAAACTCTACTCTTTGGTGGTCAATATCGGCGATTCTAAGTCTATCATCACGCACCCTGCTTCAACAACACATCAACAGTTAAACGAGCAAGAACTTATAGCGTGCGGCGTTCCATCGGGACTTATCCGTATCTCATGTGGTTTAGAAAGTGCCGCAGACCTTATAGCAGA
>CAXNED010000039.1:0-9130 GCA_964201385.1 Sulfurimonadaceae bacterium
TTTAACGGCGGTATCGATGGTGCAAATGTCGAAAAATCACGCCTTGAGTATATGAAAACTAAGTCTCAAGTTGCCCTCGCAAACAGTGGCATTGAGCTTCAAATCCAAAAGATACGCACAGAAATAGAGAGCTTAGGCAACGATATAGAGTCGCTCAAAAAAGAGCTAACCCTTGCAGATGAGATCTACAACAACTATGAAGCGCGCTATAGAGAAAAACTCTCCTCCATGAGCGATGTTATCATCAAACAGTCAGAGCAGATTCAAAAGATTTTACAGCTACAACAGACCATAAACAAGCGAAATGAGAGAATTTTCGCACTTGAAAAATTAGCAAACGGAGAAGAAAAATGAGAAAAATAGCAACCCTTTTAGTAGCTCTTAGCGCACTGCTCGCCGCAGAGGGGATAACTCTCTCAGGTACGGTTATCAGCGACAACAAAAAGATGATTACAAGCCGTTTTATGGGCTTTGTTACAGATGTAAAGGTTGCAGAGGGAGATAACGTCAAAAGAGGCGAACTGCTCTACACCATCGACTCCAAAGAGATTGATTCTGCTCTTACGCAAGTTCAGCTTGGCATCTCTCAAGCCCAGCTCTCTCTTCAAATGTATCAAAACCAGTACACAAACGTAAAACTTAACCTTGAGCGACACAAAAGACTGCTTGAAAAAGATATGGTTTCAAAGTTTGAAGTAGAAAACCTTATGCTCGCTGAAGAGAATCTGGCAAATATGATTATCATCGCAAAAAAACAGGTTGCACAAGCAGAGGCACGCCTTGGAGAGGTCAAAAACCAGTACAAATACCTCAATATCACAGCACCAAATGATGGTGTTATCGTAGCTAAAAACATCAACGTAGGAGAGATGGCGATGCCAGGGATGCCTGCACTTGAACTCTCCGACCTCTCAACACTCAAAATCTCTGCCGAAATCGCCGAGGACAACTTAGGACTTATCAAAGAGGGAAAAAAAGTAGTTGTCAACATCCCATCACAAAACATCCAAACAGTGGGAACTATCAGTGCTATCATCCCAAACTCCAACCCGATGACGCACTCATTTAAGATAAAAATCTCCTTTCAAAATGTTTACAAATCCATCTATCCTGGCATGTATGCCACTGTCGTCATTGAGTAAGGCTTCGCTATGATTCACTATAAACCCACAGACATAGCAGGAAAACTGGCATCTGGATTTTTACGAAACCCTCTTACCATTGTGCTTGGCATCTTTTTGCTCTCCATCGGTTATCTAGCTCTCAACATTATGCCTCGTGAAGAGAACCCACAAATGGTAGTGAGCGGTTCAACCGTCATCGTTGCCCTACCGGGGGCGAGTGCCGCTGAAATCGAGAAAGTCATCGTCAAACCGCTTGAGAGAAAACTCAAAGAAGTCAAAGGCGTTGAGAACATCATGAGTATGTCCATGGACAACGTCGGCGTGGTAAATGCAGCATTTTTTATAGGCGAAGAGAAAGAGAACTCAAACCTAAAAGTCTATGACAAAATCATGCAAAACTCAGACATGTTTCCAAAAGGTGCAATGAATCCAATCATCAAACCGCTTGATATTGACGTCGATATTCCCGTAGTCTCTGTTGCTTTTTACTCCAAAGATGCCAACATGAGCAAAACTGAACTCTATGAGAGAGCAAAAGAGATACAACACCACATCAACGGTCTTAAAAATGTCGCCGTTACAGAACTAAAAGGCGGTAACAAACAGCAGTTTAACATCGAAGTTGACTTTAACAAACTCTCTGGCTACAACATCTCTATGGGACAGATAGTTCAAGGCGTCCAGTCTCTATCTTACAGTGTTCCAGCCGTAAAAAACAGAACAAAAGAGAACGAAATCATCATGCTTGGCGTCAAAAATGCCATCGAGAGTGCTGAAGATATCGGTAACATCATCATCGCCCAGTATATGGGTTCTCCAGTTTATCTAAGACAAATCGCAAGTGTAAATTCTTCCTATGATATACAAAACTTCAAATCAGCAACAATCAGCAAAAAAGATGAAAACGGCACTTTCTCGCCACTCCAAAATCAAGTCACTCTCACAGTTTCCAAACTTCAAGGCACAAATGCAGTAGTAATTGCCGATGCAGTCAAAAGCGAGTTAGAGAACTACAGAGCATTTTTAAACAGCAACAACATAGGCTATGTCATCACAAGAAATGATGGCGAGAGAGCAAATGAAGCGGTCAACGAGCTTGTATTTCACCTACTTCTCTCCATCGTTATCATCGCTATTTTGCTCATTCTTGTACTTGGGTGGAGAGAGTCGCTTATCGTCACCTTTACCGTTCCTGCCATCTTGGCTATCACGCTCTTTGTGGCATATCTCACAGGGCAGACCATCAACCGCATCACCCTTTTTGCATTTTTGCTCTCGCTTGGACTTCTTGTGGATGCGGCAATTATCGTTATAGAAAATATCCACAGACACTACCACTCAAGGGAGTCTGCACATAAAAGTGTGGATGACATCATGGTCGAAGCTACAGATGAAATCGGACCGCCGACAAACATCGCAACATTGGCTATTATCATGACGATGGTACCAATGGCATTTGTCGGGCAGATGATGGGGCAGTTTATGAAGCCCATCCCCGCAAACGTACCCGTAGCACTTGTCGCATCGCTCTTTGTTGCCTACATCTTTACGCCTTACTTAGCGGCAAGAATGCTAAAAAAACCAGAGTTTCACAGTGAGGACAAACATGTTTAAAAAACTTCAAGATACAGTTTTTGAGGGAATCCAAAATCCTAAAAAAAGAAACTTCATCCTTTTTGCAACTTTTGTCGCTTTTGTACTCTCAGTGCTTATGATTGCTCCAAGCAGAATGGTTTTGGCAAAAATGCTTCCAGGCAAAAACAACGACACATTTACTGTCTATACCACACTCATCGAGGGAAGTTCCATCGAGCAGACAAACATGGTAACGGAGTGCGTTGCTGATTTTCTAAAAAAAGAGAGAGAGATAACTGATTTTGAGGTATTTTTAGGGATGGGCGCTCCGCTTGACTTTGCGGGTCTCATAAAAGGCTCACACTTCAAAAACAGTGAAAATGTTGCAGAGATTGTTGTCAACCTTACAAAAAAGCATCACAGAGAAGAAGCGTCCTACTTTATGGTACAAAGAATCAGACCTGACATCCAGCAAAAATGCACATCTCTTTTCAACAACACAACCATCACTTTTGTAGAACCGCCAGCAGGTCCTCCTGTTTTAGCGGCGATTGTTGCAGAGGTTTATGGACAAAACAGTGATGGCATAAGAGAGCTTGCAAAAAACATCAAAAGCGTGTTTGAAAAGACAAAAGGTTTGGTGGATGTGGAGATTATGCAAGATGAGATTTACGATACATTTGAAGTAGAAGTCGATAGCACAAAAGTGTCTCTCTCTGGCATAAACATCAAGCAGCTCAACGATGTTTTATATCTGGCATTTGAGGGAATGCAGATTGCGGTAAAAAACTCCGCTGTTGCAAATGATCAGATTCCCATCTTCCTCTCACTAAGCAGAGAGTCCAAAAAGTTCTCATCAAAAGATATAAACACTATCAAAGCAAAATTATCCTCACTCAAACTGATGAATCAGATGGGAATGATGACACCCCTTACCGAGCTAGTTACCATCGTTCCTAAAAAATCAAACCCTATGATTATGAGCAAGAATCTGCATAAAATGACCAATGTCATGGCGGAGACAGACATGGTTTCGCAAGTTTATCCTCTCATGGATGCAAGGGATACTATCCTTGATACATTTGGCGAGAAGTATAACATTGAAAAAATCGGACTTTTCAACCTTAGACTAACAGACAAGATTTCTAAAGATGTTTATGAAATCATCTGGGATGGAGAGATGGAGGTAACGCTAGATACTTTTGTCGAACTTGGTGCCGCTTTTATCGCTGCACTTGTGCTTATCTTTTTACTTATGGTGGTTTACTACAAGAGTTATACGCTTAGCGGCATCATTCTCTTAGGCTCATTTCTATCCATCATCGGCGTAATTGTCGGGCATTACATTATGGATTTGTTTACGGAAGATACCTTTTTCTTGACGGCTACTTCACTTATCGGGTTTATTGCGCTTATTGGTATAAGTTCGAGAAATTCGCTTCTACTTATCGACTTTACCGCTTCACTCATGAGAGATAGTGGCATGGACAAAGCGCAAGCTATCGCATACGCATCAGCAACACGTGCAAAACCTATCTTTCTAACTGCCGCAGCCATCATACTCGCTTCAACGCTTCTAGCAGGCGATGCAGTCTTTGGAGGGCTTGGAGTAGCTCTTATCTTTGGAACAATAGCGGCGGTCATCGCCTCTTTGATTATCGTTCCGATACTTCTTTTTAAAGCGGATTTAAACAGACATTTTAATTTGGATGATGAGTAAAAGAGAGATGGGGCTTTAGCCCCGCAAAAAACCGTAACTTTTTGGCGAGGCTAAAGCCTCACTTCCAAATTACAGTCTTGCGTATTGAACGCTTGAACAAGCGTCAATTTTGAGAAGTTCGCCAAGCGTTTCATCGCTGATAATATTATCAACCAAGATAACAGCAAGTGCTTGTTTTTTGTCATTTCTAGCAAGTGAGAAATCTGCAATATTGACATTGTGTTTTGCTAAAGTTGTACCAATATTTCCGATAACACCAGGAACATCCTGATTTTTAAGAATAATCATATCCCCTTTAAGCGCAACCTCGATATCAAATCCATCAATAGATACGATTCTAAAAATATTGTCATCAAAAATAGTTGCACTGATAGTTGTCGTTCCGCCCTCAGCAGTTGTAAGTTTGATAGTGATAAGGTTTTTATAAACAGATGAGTCATGAAGTGCTTCAAACTCTACTTTTATCCCTTTCTCTTTTGCAACAAAATCAGCATTTACATAGTTGATGGTATCGTCACTTATCTGGCTCATCGCACCAACTGCAACAAACGTTGCAAGTGAATCAACATATTTTGCTATCTCACCCTGACCGCTTACTTTTATCGCAACGATTTGAGACTTGTTAAGCTGAGACTCCAAGAAACCGATTTTCTGTCCCATCTCTAAAAATGGTTTTACAAACGGAGGAATCTTTGTCTCATCGATTGGAAGATTCATAGCGTGTGCATAAGAGATGCCTTTTGCCGCAGCGATTGCATTTTCAGCCGCTTGAACACCGATGTTATACTGTGACTCATATGTGTTTGCACCTAAGTGAGGAGAAACTGTAACGTTGTCGAGGTCTAAGAGCGGATGGTTTGTCGCTGGCTCTTTCATAAACACGTCGATACCCGCAAAACGGATTTTACCATTTGTCAGCCCCTCATAAAGAGCCTCTTCATTGTAAAGACCGCCTCTCGCACAGTTGATAAGAACAACACCGTCTTTCATCTTTGCAATTTCAGCTTTGTCTATCATGTTGGTTGTTTCTTTATTTTTTGGCGTATGAATCGTAATGATGTCGCATGCCAAAATATCTTCAAAGTTTTTTGTATAGAGCATATTTAAGTCTGTCACTTTTGAAGGGTTGATATATGGGTCGTATGCCACGATATCCATCTCAAATGCTTGCGCTCTTTTTGCTACACGGCTACCAATGTTACCAAAACCAATAACACCAAGCTTTTTGCCCTTGAGTTCATACCCGTACCACTTCTCTCTTTTCCAAACTCTCTCATGCTTGAGGTGGTTATGAGAGTATGGAAACATTCTCATACAAGAGAGCATATGTGCCATTGTTAGTTCAACCGCTGCGATTGTGTTTGCAGTTGGAACATTCATAACGATGATGCCCTCTTTAGAACACCCAGGGATATCGACATTGTCAACACCGACACCAGCACGAACGATAGCTTTCATGTTTTTTGCATGTGCTATAAATTTATCATCAACATCTGTTGAACTTCTTGTAATAGCAACATCTGCTTGCTCGATGATTTCTAAAAGCTTCTCTTTATCTTCATCTGCTGCCATGATAAAATTGATGCTTTTATCATTGCGAAGCATCTCTAAACCAGCTTCATGTATATGATCACAAACTACTATAGTATGTTTTTGCATTATGTATCCTCTTTGTACAGCCCAACAGTGGCTGAAATTTGATAATTTTTTAACACTTCCACAAGAGAGTTTAACTTCTCTCTCTCTTTTGAGTAAATAAGCAACTCTGTACCGTTTTTATCTTTTTTGAGATAATACTTTAAGTTATGGCGTTTTAACTCCTCTTTTAAGCAAAAGAGCTGATAAGGGTCCATTAAAGGGGCAGAAAGCTTGTAAATTGTCTGTTTTATTTCAACAATCTTCTCATTTAAATCAACTTGAATTAAAACTTCATTTACGGGGTAAAAATATCCTAATTTTTCTGTTTTAGAAAAATGGTTCAACCACACTTGTTGTGGTTGTTCTACAACGACATCGCTTTTATGCTCTAAGGGGGCTAGTGCTACGGATGTTTCGTCTGAATTTATTGAAATAAGAAAAAAAAGGATAAAAACAGCCACTCCTACTGCGATGAGAGGAGTAAGCCATCTTAGAATTTTTCGCACATTATTACTTGAATTTATCTTTAATCAAATCACCTAAAGAGTGTGACTCATCATCATTGATTTCATCTAGCATTGCTTGATTTTTTATGTAATCTAACTGCTTTACCGATAAACGAATACGGTCGCGGCGTGTATCGATAACTGCGATTGCTGCTTCAATTATTTGACCTACTGCCAAATCACTTTTCAGAAGTGGCGCAAGGTCTTCATCACGAATAAGAGCATCCACACCATCTTCTAGTGAAACAAAAACACCAAAATCTTTGATATCGCGGATAGTTCCTGTTACAACACTTTTAAGCTTATTTTTTTTAGCAAAAGTGTCAATTGGGCTCTCTAAAAGTGCTTTTCTGTTAAGCGAAATTTTCTGATCTTCTGGACTGATTTTTGCAATTTTAACTTCAACTTCATCTCCAGCTTTTAAAACATCTTTGCACTTGACATTTTTGTCCCAAGAGATATCTTGATTGTGTAAAAGACCTTCAATACCATCAATACGAACAAAAGCACCAAAATCTGTCAATGAAGTAACACTTCCTTTGATAACATCACCCTCTTTATGATTTTTCATAAACTCATCAAAAGGTTTTGCTAAAAGTCTCTTTAGTGAAACACGAAGCTTGTGTGTCTTAGGATTGATTTCAATAACTTCAACATCAATCTCTTGACCAACTGTTAGGTAATCATTTGGATTTTTAACGTTTTTATCCCATGAGATTTCTGAGATATGTAAGAAACCTTCTATATCGTTTCCTAAATCAACAAAAACACCATACGCTTCGATATTTGAAACAGTTACAGTGATTGTATCGCCCTCATCCAACTCGCTCTCAACTTCTGCCCAAGGGTCAGACTGAACTGCTTTGATGGAGAGTGAAAGATGTCTTTTATCTTTATCATAAGAGATAGCTTTTACCATTACAGTATCACCCTCTTTGTAAAGTTTTGAAGGATTTACTGGTCCTTTGTAGCTTATCTCATTGTAGTGAACTAAACCATCAACACCACCAACGTCAACAAACATACCATAGCTTGTGATTTTCTTGATAGTTCCCTCGATGATGTTGCCATCTTCCATAAGCTTGTCGATAGCCTCTTTTTTCTTTTTGCGCTCATCGTTGAAAAGTTTACGACGAGAGACAACGATAGAGTTTTGCTCTTCATCAATTTTTACAACTTGTGCTTTGATTTTGCGACCAACAACATCTTCAGTCTCTTTAAAAGCCGCTAAAGATTTAGGCATAAAGAATGTTACATCATCAGCTTCTACTACATAACCACCACGGTTTTTCTTAGTAATTACGCCATCAATTACGATATCTTCGAAGTTCTCTTTGTACTTGTCAATGAAATCAATAGTTTTTTGTTGCTCTAAAACTTTTTTGTATGATATCTTAGGACGCTCATTGTAGTATCCTGTTACCATAACTTTGATTTTATCACCAACTTTAAACTTCAATGCGCCATTTTCGCTGATTTCATCTAAACTAAGAATTCCTTCTAGTTTATCGCCAACACCTACTAACGCTCTGTTTTCATCCGCTTGGATTTCAACAATTTCACCCTCTACAATGCGGCTTGTTTCTTGCTGCTTTTCACTTGCAGCAAACATCTCTGCAAAATTTTCTTCTTCTTCAAATGATTCGTTATCGAACGCCATTATCTATCCTCTGTTACATAAAAATTTCGTGAGTATACCCAATTATGAATAATACTTTTATTAATCATAAGAAAAATGAGAGTTTAAAAAAGAGTGAGAGGGTGCAAAAAACTACAAAATAGCCCTAAAGACTATTTTGAATTGCATTAACAACATTTTGTATAATCCAATCAGGAGTAGAAGCGCCTGCGCTGATGCCGCAAAGCTCTTTGCCATCAAACCAAGCAAAATCAAGCTCTTTTTCATCCTCTATGTGGTAGCTCTCTTTACAGTTGTCTAGCGCAATTTTAAAAAGCTCTTTTGTGTTGGATGAGTTTTTGCCGCCGACAATAATCATAACATCAGCTTTTTTAGCAAGTTTTCGTGCTGCTTCTTGGTTTTCAAATGTTGCATTACAAATGGTGTTGAAAACTCTCACCTCTTTGTATCTTGGGATGAGATAGTTGGCAATTTCCAAATAATCCTCAACGCTTCTTGTTGTTTGTGCTACAAGCGCGATTCTCTCTTTAAGTTTTAGACCTTCCAAATCTTTTGGTGCGGTTACAACAGTTGCGCCATACTTTGCATAACTCTTCACCCCTTTTATCTCAGGATGGGCATCATCTCCAAAGATGATAATCTCATACCCCTGCTCGCTCATCTCTTGACAAATCTGTTGTGGTTTTGTGACATAAGGACAGGTTGCATCCACAACATCCACTTTTTTTGCTCTAAGCTCTTCAAGCTCATTTTTTGGTATGCCATGCGTTCTTATGACTGCTTTATCGCCTGAAGCAAAGCTGTTGTGATTGTCGGAGAGTCCAACATTAAAATCTTTCTCCAAACGCTCAATCTCTTTGGAGTTGTGGATAAGCGGACCGTATGTTGCAGAGTTTCTATTCTCTTCAGCTATTTTAATGGCTCGTTT
>CAXNED010000040.1:0-8587 GCA_964201385.1 Sulfurimonadaceae bacterium
GAGCGGACGATGCCCATGTACTCTTTGCCGTAGTTTTTCTTTAGCGCCCACACGCCGTACTCTTGCATCATCGTAGTGCTCTCATCGCTTAAGAGTGTGATACTTAAATCTTTTTTATCTATAAAATCGCGGTGTTTTGCTGTGCTATCTCCGCTCACTCCGAGGATAACGGCATTAAGAGTGCTAAAGTCTGGTGCTGCTTCGCTAAAGTCACACGCCTCTGTTGTACAGCCTGGGGTGTTGTCTTTTGGGTAGAAGTAGAGAACTATCCATTTGCCTCTGAGGTCTCGCAAACATATCTCCACATCATCTTGATTTGGCAGACAAAACTCTGGTGCTGTGTTCTCTAGTGTAACCATTTTTTACTCCTTTGTTGTGGTAGCTTCTCTTCCGTTTATCATGCTAGAGATGATGCCGTGCTCTTCTTTTACGTCTGCTACTACAACACCTGCTATGTGAAGCGGTATAAAAAACAAGAAGTAGTTATAGACGAGTTCATGCGTCTCTTTTATGCTCTTTGCCATCGCATCGGTAAGCTCAAGTGCCTCTTTGAGATAGAGTGCAAAACCGCTGATGGTCATAAACAAAAGTGCCCCATAAAGAATGTAGTGCAGTGCCTTGACACCTTTTTTGTGGATGCTTAGTGTGCTAAAAGCCTCCTTTTGGCTTTTGTCAAAAAAGAGAAGTGCGATTCTGTAAACCACCAAAAACGCAAGTGCATAGCCCAAGATAAGGTGCCACTCCCACATAGGAGCACGAATCGCTTTTGCGATAGCTACGGCATCTTCTTTAAAGATGTCGACGTTCATATCGGTAAGTTTTGTCATAATGATTTCAGAGTTGGTTCTGTAGCTCAAAAACCCTTTTCTAAGCAGTACAGTTCCAACAAGTCCCAAAACAACTAGGGCGTTGAGCCAGTGCCAAATTCTAAAAGCCGCTGTATATTTCATATTACACTCCTTTTTTGTTCTTTTGATAGCGAATATACCATAAAGCTAGTAAAACTAATATAACGACGACCACAAAAGTTATCTGCTTGAGATACGCATCAAGCAGCTCTTGATTTTCGCCTATGGTGTAGCCAAGCATAACGAGTATGAATGCCCAAAGAGAAGCTCCAAGGGCGGTGTAGAGGGAAAAAACTGCCAAATTCATGCGTGCAAGTCCTGCGGGGATGGAGATAAGCTGACGAATCCCCGGAAGCAGTCTCCCTATAAATGTAGAGATATGCCCATGTTTTTCAAAGTAATCATCCATCTTTTGAAGCGCGTTTTCTTTGATAAAAAAGTATTTTCCATATTTGCTTAGTATCTTTCTGCCGAGCAAAAGTGCAAGATAGTAGTTTACAAACGCCCCTGCCATCGACCCGCCAAGCGCACTGAGCATAATCATGCCTATGTGCATCTCTCCCTTAGACGCCAAATAACCCGCGGGGATAAGCACTATCTCACTGGGAAAAGGGATAAAAGAGCTCTCGATAGTCATCAAAACGAAAACACCAAGATAGCCCCAATCTAAGATAAGATCCACCAAATCAGCGGCTAACTCTCTAAGCATCCAATACCTTTACAACATCTAAAATCATCTCGTGCGCCACATCTTTTGCGGAGTATGCAACAAGGGCTTTGCTCTTTTTCTCCAAGTCTTGCCCTAAAATGGAGAGTAAAGTTGCTCTCAAATCACCGCCCTCTCTCTCGCACCACCCCAAATCATGTGCAACGATAAACTTTGCGTTATGGTACTGATGGTCTGCTGCTGCATGGGGAAAGGGGATGAAGAGTGCGGGCAAGCCATTGGCGCACAACTCCCAAAGGGTGCTTGCCCCTGAGCGGCTCACTGCCAAATCTGCTTTTGCCATAAGCAGAGGCATCTCTTTTGTAAAGGCGTATAGCTCTGCTTCTACTCCAAGCTCCTCATAGGCTTTTTGCACCCTCTCAAAATCTCTCTCGCCTGCTTGATGGATGATGTGTATGCCTCGTTCTTGAAGCTCTTTTGCCACGCTTAACGCCAAATCGTTAATCGCTTTTGCCCCTTGTGAACCGCCCAAAAAGATGATGCTTTTTATCTCGCTTCGCACTCTTGCCGTTTCAAAGAAAACATCTCTAAGTGGATAACCTTGAATCTGTGAGGTTGCATCATACGCAGAGATAAATCGCTTTGCAAATGGCTTTAAGAGGGAGTTGAGCTTTCCCTCCACCGCATTTTGCTCATGGATAAAAAGGGGGATGCCGCGGCTCAAAGATGCAAACGATGCAGGAGCGGCAGAAAATCCGCCCACGCTGTACGTTGCCTCGATATGATGTTTTTTCAAAAGAGCCCGTGAAGCCAAAAAAGCGCGAAAAACAAGCCAGAGCGCTTTGAGTTTGCCAAAGCCTTTTTGGTTGACGACACCTGTTGTTTGCAAAAAATAGACATGGCTAAAAGTGCTATGTTCCTCAAAGTATTTTCTATCTTGTCCGCTTGTAGAGCCTATGAAAATAGCCTCATGCCCCTCGTTTGCTGCCGC
This sequence comes from Sulfurimonadaceae bacterium, assembly GCA_964201385.1. Taxonomy (GTDB): domain Bacteria; phylum Campylobacterota; class Campylobacteria; order Campylobacterales; family Sulfurimonadaceae; genus Sulfurimonas. The sequence continues at coordinate 2,507 of CAXNED010000040.1, forward strand.
TTCAACAAGGGCTTGTGCTATCATAAGATGCCCGCCTGTGCCTCCACCTGTAATACATAACTTCATCGTGTCAACTTCTTTTTGCGTTTTTTGATATCATGAGAATCATTCCGATGCCGATGGATGCTGCCAAAATGGTAGAGCCTCCATAGCTTAAAAATGGAACAGAGATACCTTTGATGGGCGTGATACCGCTTATGCCATAAGCATTCACCAAAAAGGCAAAAGCTAAAAGCAGCCCTACCCCAAGGCTAAAGAGATAGTTTTTTGTATCTTGCACTCTGTTTGCGATTTTGAAAATCCTCTGCAGCATCATTAAAAAAAGAGCGACGACAACAAAAATGCCAAGAAACCCGAACTCTTCAGCAAGTCCCGCCAAAACAAAGTCTGTATGCACCTCACTCAAAAAACCGAGTTTAAATGTGCCATTGGAGATTCCCGTACCTATAAAACCGCCGTTGTGGATGGCGTTGAGCGAGTGCCCTATCTGGTAGGGTTCTACCTCTGTTGGAACACGAAGCTGGGCAGCAACTGCTTCTGGAAAAACCTCCAAAACAGTGTTTTGCGCCAAAGCCCACCACGATTTGATACGCAAAATCCTATGTTCGGCTGTAAAGATAAAAAAGAGGAAAAAGAGGACTGCCCCGCTTAAGAGTGTTAAGAAGAAACGGAAGCTGCTCCCTGCAAACATCAACATAAAAAGAAGTGTAAGTCCAAGCACGACAACTTGACCCAAATCGTTTTGCACAAAAGCGATAACAAACATCGCTCCGATAAAAACAATACCATAAGGAGCAAATCTGATATACTCCTCTTTCACACCCATACCGCCGTGGTGTCCTAGTTTTCTCGAAAAACTCCACGCTAGAAAATAGACAAATCCTATCTTAAAAAACTCAACAGGTGCTATAGAGAAACCAAAAAACTTAATCCATCGCTTCGCACCGCCCACCGCTGAGACCAGAGATTCTGGCAAAAAGGGCATCGCTACCATCAAAAAAGTTGAGCCTATAAAGAGTGTAAAACCCACCATGGAGAGGTGTTTTTCTGGGTCACCCTGCGCTAAGAGCCACATAATAAAGATACTTAAAATCCCAAAAAGAGCTTGTCGCACCGCAAAGTGAAACTGATGCAACTCAAAAAGAAGCGTGATGTATGCAGAGAGCGAGTATGTCAGAACGATACTGATACCAATCAAGACTGCTACAAGCGCAAATAATTTTCTATCCGCCATCAACCGTTACTTTATCTTGTTTATTTTAAGCACGAATTCAACTTCTGCTTTAGAGATATGCAACTCTTTGGAAATCGTCTCCAAAGAGATGCCCTGCTTATAAAGCGAGATGATTTTTTCATCGTCATTACCATGGATAGAGGCAGGGATGGATATCTGCTTCACACCGTTTTCTAGGGATGAGAGTCTGGATTCTATGTGTCCCTCTATCATCGAAAGGCTCTCTTCTACTCTTTTGATACTTGCAGCAAGAGGTTTTACCATGTCATAAACCGTTCTCTCAACCTCTTGGTAAATCTCCTCATCACTCATACGGCTACTGCTTTTTTGGATATTTGCCTGTGTTTCTGAGAGCTTTTTTTTGAGATAAAAAATCTCTTTATTTAACTCCTCTGCGACCGTGGCAACTGCGCGAATATTTTTGTTATACTCCGCATCTTTGGTAAAAACATAGTAGAGCATATACAAAATCATCGCCGCCATGGCTACTACCAAATACTCTATATTTATGGACTCTAAATTCATGTTTTGCTCTCTCGTGCTTCACGAATAAGCACTCTCTCTCTTGCTGTAAGATACGCACTCCACTCTCTCTCATCGCGCTCATGCATCTTTGTGATTTGCGCCAACGAACCATCAAGCGCTTTAAAAAAAACAGCTATATCACGCTTTGGATGCACGGGCATAGCAACGCGTCCATAGTACTCTTTGCCCGTTTCTAAAAGCTCTGAAGAGAGTTTAAAATGCTCAAATCCGATGGACTCAATCTCTACTTCATGCATAAGAGAGACGCGTCGCGGCTCCTCATTTTTCAAAAACATCTCAAGCGCATCTATCTTTCGGTGCAACTCAATAATGAGGTTGAGTAAAACTGGGTCTGTATCGGCTGTATCGCCTTTGGCACGTGCCAATTTTAGCCAGTGATGTATGGGATCATCATCACTCTCGCCCAACCTGTCAAACTCTCTTGCATAGAGCGCTTCATCTGATATGCGCTCACTAAAAAGCAAGCTGATAGGGGCTTTTACTAAACGAATGCTCATGAGAGAACCTTGTCCATAACGATTAAGATAAAAAAGAGTATGCCGAGATAGCCATTGACGGTAAAAAAAGCACGGTCAATTTTCGTAAAATCTTTGCGTACCAAGTAGTGTTCATACGAGAGCATCACAGCACTCAAAACTACCGCCATGTTGGCAAAAAAGCCAAGCTCCGCAACCCAGACAAAAAGCGCCCAAAAAAGGATAGTGAGGATATGAAAAAGTGATGAGAGCAGCAGTGTTGCATCTGCGCCGTACTTTGAGGGGATGGAGTGCAACCCTTTTTCTTTGTCAAACTCCATATCTTGCAGGGAGTACAAAAGGTCAAAACCCGCCACCCAAAACAAAACACCAAGACTAAGCAGAACCGACCATGCGGTTATCTCCGCACTCACTGCAACCACGCCAGCGATGGGAGCAAGTCCAAGAGAGACACCTAAAACAATATGTGCCAAAGAGGAAAAACGCTTGAAGTAAGAGTAGCTCCCAAGCACGAGCAAGATAGGAAAACTCAGCGCAAAAGCAAGAGGGTTGATGATATAGGCAACTCCAACAAAAGCAAGCGCATTGACAAGAGTAAAAATCAAAATAGCCGAAGCATCAAGCCGCCCGTCAACGTTTGGACGAGAAGAGGTGCGAGGATTTTGCGCATCTATGTCTCTGTCTGCAAATCTGTTCAGCCCCATGGCGAAATTTCTAGCACTCACCGCCGCCAAAACACCCAAAAGCAAAAGTCCAAACCCAAACCACCCATCAGCCGCAACAACCATAGCGATAAAGATAAAAGGAAGTGAAAAAATGGAGTGTTCAAACATCACAAGTTCGTTGAAATCTCTTAGTTTGTTGATGTATCTTTGCAAAGTTTGCCCTAAAATTGTTTTTGTTGATTCTACCCAAAGTTGATTTAAAGTTGCTATAATTTTGTCATGATTCAACTAGCCATTATCGGTCCGACCGCCTCAGGAAAAAGTGATTTAGCCATCAAAATCGCAAAAAAAATCAACGCTTACATACTCTCCATAGACTCTTTGAGCATCTACAAAGAGATAGATATCGTCTCTGCAAAACCATCCAAGGAGGAGCTTCAAGAGATTAGGCATTTCGGAATAGATGTTTTATGCCCAGATGCGTACTTTAGCGTTGATATATTTATACGGCTTTACAAAGAGGTGGTGCAAAAATGCCAAGATGACAGTAAAAACCTCATCATCGTTGGCGGAACTTCTTTTTATCTAAAGATGCTTGTTGATGGACTCTCAAACATCCCAAATATAGATGATAAAACAAAAAAAAGAGTTGAAAAAAGGTTGCTTAACCTGCAAGAGAGTTATGATTTTTTGTGCGCAAAAGATAGTGCGTATATGAAAAACATAGCAGCTAACGACAGATACAGGATAGAAAAAGCACTCCTTATCTATGAGGCTTCAACGCTCACTCCAAGCGAGTGGTTTAAGCAAAATCCGCCAAAGCCCGTTATAGAAAATCTTTCTATTTATAACATTGATGTTGAGAGAGATGTTTTGCGAGAACGCATCAAAAAACGAACTCAAAAGATGCTTGAGAGCGGACTGATAGATGAAGTGTGCCGCCTAGAACAACGCTATACAAGGTTACCTCACTCCATGAACTCTATAGGAATAGTGGAAGTTTTAGAGTGTCTTGATGGCAAAGTTACAAAAGACGAGATGTGTGAAAACATCTCCACCCACACCGCACAGCTCGCAAAACGACAGCAGACTTTTAACCGTACACAGTTTGAGGGTGTCATCCATGCACCGCTCGATGCGCTAGAAGCGATGCTGCTGCAGAACTAAAATTGGTATAATGACATATGATTTTTTTAAAACTCTTTTTTGCATCTCTTTTTTTTAGCACTTTAGCCTTTGGGAATGGGAAGTTTTACACCCTCTCCATGTGTTTGACAAAAGACCATGACGGTGCGTCCTACTTTTTAAACCGATATCTTGATGAACCTGATGCAGATATATTTATAGTCAAGCTTGAAGATGGGCGTTACCTCACAACATACGGCTCTTTTTACTCAAGAGAGAAGGCGGCGGAGTTTATGGCAAAACTCCCTGAAAATCTCAAACAACACAAACCTTTCATAAAAGAGTTTGACTACGACTTAGCCCACGCCAAAGATACCCAAAAATATATATTTCAAAAAGAAAATTTTAACTACTCTATCTCCGTTTGCTCCTCCAAAGAGTATAAAAATGCCATTGGATGCGTCAAAGAGTATATACCAAATCGCACAAACGATGTCTATATCATCAAAGACGATGATGGGCTCTACAAAACACTCTATGGCGCTTTTCAAACACACCAAGAGGCGCAGGAGTTTATGAAAGGGCTCTCCCAAGCGACAAAATCGCAAGGTCCTTTTGTAAAAAAACTCTCCTATAGCCTCAAAGATACGCGCAACTACTCACAAAAGATAGCCCAAAAAGAGTCCGAACAAAAAAAGGAGATAGACGTAAATCAGTTTGTCAAGTTTGAAAAGATTCTTATCAGCGTCGATTCCAAAACAAATAAAATGTCACTCAGAGGCGTGTTAGACGGCAAGGCGGTAGAACTCAAAGAGTACAAAGTCTCCACAGCCAAAAAAGATATGCCAAAACCATTGGGAGAGGGCGGCGTAACCTCCATATCTCTGCACCCTCACTGGTACCCCACACAAGACACCATCCAACATTTCAAAAAGACAAAAAATATCACCCTGCCCCCAGTTGTACCCTACGGACACCCTCACAACTACATGGGAGAAGCAAAAATAAATCTGACACATGAAGTGGATGGCAAAAATGTCTTTAGGATACACGGCACAGTAAATGAATCCACCATCGGCAGAAATGAATCAGGCGGATGTATAAGAATGAAAAACGCCGAAGTGCTAGAACTAGCCACTATGCTTCAAAAATACTCCGATAAGAAAAGTATAAAAAATATAAAGGTGATTTTGAACTGACATTCTACTACTTATTCTTCTTACTCAAGCAATGCGTGGTTTGTGAAGTTTGACTATGGCGACGATGGTTGGGGCAATAAGACAGATAGCATGTATGTTCGATGCGTTAGGGCTGGACAATTAAACTTTGATAATTTGATTATTTTAAAAAATAAGGGTAAAGTAAAAGTTAGTCAAGGAAATATAGATCAAATTTCTCCAAAAAAAGAGCAAGAAAGATTTTCAAAACAGTCAAATTCTTCACAAAACAATAGTTCAAATTATCAAAGAGTTACCGTAACATTTTTTCAAGAACAAGATTATAAAGCACCTGTTGGAGGAACACAGTTTTATAGTGTTGGATGTAGTGATGGAACTGGTGGCGTTGTATCTTTGAGTGAAGTTGGAAAAAGTTATGGCAGTATTTGTGGAAGCAATACTCAAAAAGGGTTTAATCAATGTAAACCAAAAAATAGTTGGTCTTTATCCTTATCTGCTCAAGCTTTATGTGAAAATTAAAGAGATAAAGCATCCAGATTCGCATCGCAGACCCAAAAGTGATGAGAAGCTATCAAGGTGTTGATATTTACAAAGGGTCGATTCTTTGGGATCAGTACAACAACTGGAAACCGTGCAACTAAGTATATGTACATATATTAAGATAAGTACATATACGATACAATCACACAAATAGACAAGGAGTGGCAGATGTTAGAGTTGGGGATTTCACAAGCACAGGCACAATTTACAAAGTTACTTACTCAAACCGTTTTTATAGTAGATAAAAAAGCGCATCAAAAAAAAGCAGTCATCATGCCTTATGCTGAGTATGAAAAGCTGATAAAACAATCTGCCAC
>CAXNED010000041.1:0-8483 GCA_964201385.1 Sulfurimonadaceae bacterium
ATATGTGAAGATTATGGGGAAATTTTTTCGAATCGTCTTAAAAAGTTTTAAGATGCAGTGCTTAAAAAATTTAATGATAACCAAGTATGTACTTGGTACCCAAATCGGTACCCATCATAGAGAGACAATATATTAATTTTACATTTTTCTCTGAAAGTTCGTATTTTAGGGAGTTTGTAAGTGGTGGGTTCTAAGTGACTTGAACACTTGACCGCTCCGTTATGAGCGGAGAGCTCTAACCAACTGAGCTAAGAACCCACTTGTTACACAAAGAAGATACTGCTTTGTAGGGCGGAATTATACTTTAGCTCACCTTAGATTTTTCTGATTTGTCTGCATCCTTGATTTTGAAAACTACTGCGTAGAGGAGCGGAACATAGATAAGGTTGAGGAGTGTTGCCCATGCTATGCCAAAACCTAGAGAGATTGCCATGGGTTGGAGTATCATAGCTTGTCCCGAGGCAAAAAAGATGAGAGTAGAGAGTCCTAAGACAGTAGTGAGTGATGTCAAGAGAATCGGACGCAATCTTGTTTGTGCCATCTGCATCAACTCTTCTGTATTTTTTGCATCTCTTATGAAACTGACCACGATAAGACCATCATTGACAACGACCCCCGCAAGTCCAACTACACCTATCATCCCTGGCATTGTGAGGTTGATGCCCATCACCATATGTCCAAAGAAGACGCCAAGCAACACAAGCGGGATAGTGCTGATGACTATGAGCGATTTCTTAATCGAATCAAAAAGCCAAACAAGCGTTATAAAGATAAGAAAAATAGCGATGAGTGCGGACTGAAGCATCTCTCTTTTGTTTTTTGCATTCTCTTTCTCTTCGCCTTTGATATCTACGACAAAACCATCATTTTTGAGTTTTGCAAATGTTGGTTGCAGTTTTTGCATCGCTTCTGCTGATGTTATCTTTTTTTTATCCAATGAAGCCATTACAGTTCTGATGCGCACACCATTCTCTTTTTGGAGTGCAACAAAGCCCTGTGTCATCACAAAATCACACACCTCGCGCAAGAGTACAAATCTATCCGAGGAGGGTATCTGCACCTCAACTCTGTTGATGGAGTCTATCTGCTGGTTGATGCCGCTCTCTATCTTGATGCGCACAAGACCGCTCTCATTGAACATCTTACCATATTCGCCTTTGAGATAGTAGGAGCGCAACTCTCTGGAGATAAGCTCTTCATTGAACCCAAGCTGTTGTCCGTACTCATTCACACGCAGTTTTAGCTCTTTTTCGCCCAGAGTTGCATCGTTAGCTATGTTACTGACACCCTCTATCGCCCTTAGAGCGTCTTGAAGCTCCTCTAGCCCCTGTACTATCTTTTGTTCCTCTTTTGCGCTTAAACTAATCTCGACATCCGAAGCAATAACCCCTGCCCCTGGAACTTTGACAACAAGCTCTTCAAAGAGTAAATTTTCCTCGTTTTTGAGCTCATAAAAGGGTGCTATAACTTTTTCGACATCTTTTGCTATCTCCCTTGCGTCTCGTTGTCTCTTAAGCAGCTCTTCATCATACTCTATGGAGAGATAGGGGCTCACATATCTATCAAACACGTTTTCTGGCGCACGCTCACTTAGGTCGATGAAAATATGAAAAAGATGTTCGCCCGTCTCTACTATATTTTTAGCATCAAGTTTAAAACCGATGACAGATGTGATGGAGGAGATATCATCACCTTTTATATGCTTTAAAAGCTCATTCTCTAGCTCGGTGACAATCTTTTCTGTATCTTCAAGTTCGTTGTTTACATTGACCTTGCCATAAACATAAACCTGCGTAGTATCAAAATCGGGAAAGAGTTGAAACTTTGAGTTTTTAAGCATCACTGCTGTTAAAGAGAGAATTGTTACAACCATAACGATAAGCGAGAGCCATTTTCTTTTGAAGAAGAAGTGCAAAACAGCGTTATGCCAAGAGGAGAGTTTTGCCCAAAGTTTTTTTGTATAGCTCTCATTGTGTGCTACTTTTAAAAAGTCATGTGCATGGAGAGGCAAAAAGTAAAACGCTTCAAAAAGAGAGGAGAGAAGAAGCACTGTTATCATGATAGGAATGATTTTGATAAACATCCCCATCTCACCACTTAGCAGCAACATCGGCAAAAATGCAAAAACAGTAGTGAGTGTTGCGGTGAGAACCGCTGGAAACATCTCCATCGCCCCTACAATCGCCGCTTCTCGTCGCTCCATGCCCTCTTCTAGGTGTCGGTAGATATTTTCAGCAACAACGATAGCTTCATCCACAAGCATACCAAGGGCTATGAGTGCGCCAAGCAAAGAGAGCATGTTGAGACTATCGCCCATAACCTCTGTTACTATAAGCCCCGTCATCAAACTCACAGGAATCCCAACGGCGACAACGATTGCAATTCCTGAGTTGATAAAAAGCAGCATAGCCAAAAAGACAAGAGCAAGACCAAAAACTATATTTGAAAAAACGGTATTTAAACGGTTTTTTATCCAAACCGAGGTATCTGCATAAATCTCATACTGAAGTTCTGGATGGAGTTTTTCTTGCTCCTTTAAAAGCGCACGCACCTCTTTAACTAACGCTATGGCATTACCATCGTGCGACTTTGCAACATTGATAGAGATATTTCTAACTCCGTTATAGTGCGAGAGTTCTGACTCATCACTTAACTTAAAAGAGACATCTGCTATGTCGCCTATGCGCACCTTGACCCCGCCAACACCGATGAGCGTCTCTTGGATAGCTTCTCTGTTTTTCTCCCCATTATATGTCGAAATATAGAGATGAGAACCACGCTCTTTTATCGTTCCTATGGGAAAAACAGAGCTGATATTTTTGATAGCTTCTATCGCCAAAGCTGGTTGCAGCCCATACGCTAGGATTTTTTGCTCGTTAATGTTGATAACAAGCTCCTCCTCTGCATCTCCTCGTATAGTTATCTCACTGAGTTCTTTAAACTTGCTAAGCTCACTTTTGAGCTCTTCTGCCCGTGCTAAAAGCTCCTCTTTTGGTCTATCTCCCGCCAATGCGATAAGTGCCAGTGGGAAGGTATGAAGCTTTACCTGAGCGATAGGTTCAGCCATATCAGCAGGCAAATCTTTTTTGACACTTCCGACGATATCTTTGACATCATTTAAAACATTGATATTTTGTGAACCAGGTTTGATATCGGCAATAATAGAAAAAGAGCCATTTTTGATGGTTGTTTTTATGGTCTCTATTTCTGCGATATTTTGCAAATCATCCTCAATGGTTTTGACGACCATCTTGTCTAAAACATCTGCGGAAGTACCCATATATCCACCAGAGATGGTTACTTTGTCCATATTCATGGGTGGAAAAATCTCTTTTGGGATATTTATGTAAGAAAAAACAGAAAGTACAAAAATAAACGTTAAAAAGATATGGTTAAGAAGCGGTTTGTCTATGGCAAACTCTAAGAAGCGTCGTAGCATCAAAACCCTTTAAAAAAGTGTGTCAAGAATCTGATTTTTAAATCGTATTGATTCTACGGAGCTTTGTATAAGCCTGTTTTCCTCTTTAAGCGTATCATGTTCGCCCTTGAGTTTTGCAATATCCCTGCTTGTAAAGTAAATCTGCTGTTGAATGTATATCTTTGGAAAAAGCAGAGCAATAGCAAAAAAAACACTAAGCACTACATAAAAAAAGTAGTTTAAATCCAACTCTTTTCTCGGGTTGATAACATCATCGACTTCATTTAAAAGTTCTGTTTTATGGCTCATCTATATATCCGTCTCAAATATACGCATCTTAGCACTTCTGCTTCTTGGATTGGCTTTTAGTTCATCATCTTGAGCCATAAGCGGTTTTTTTGTTATGATTTTTCCATAGGAGTGGTTGTTACCGCATGTGCAGCGCATCGCCTCTTGCGGGCAGATACAGCTTTTACTCCACTGGCTAAATCTATTTTTGACAATCCTGTCTTCTAGTGAGTGAAAAGAGATGATGCCTACTGTTGTATTTGGAAATTTTGCCGCTTCTATAGTACCCAAAAGAGACTCTAACTCACCTAATTCATTGTTTACCTCTATGCGGATGGCTTGGAGAAGAAGCGTGGCAGGGTGGATTTTTTTTGCAGGTGGCAAGAGAGGCTTGAGCGCATCGGAGAGCTCTTTTGCTGTAGAAAATGGACGATTTTGCACAACAAAAGATGCTATTTTTTTAAAGTTTCCAAGCTCCCCATACTCTAAAAATATCCTCTCCAAATCACGCTGTGAGTACTCATTTACCACGTTGTATGCGCTAAGTGGTGCATCTTTATCCATCCGCATATCAAGGGTATCACTTGAAAAAGAGAAGCCTCTCTCTTTTTGGTCAAGCTGAAGTGATGAAACACCGATATCTGCCAAAATCCCTCTGATTTGACTAGGGTCAACCTCTTGCAAAATCTCCTTAAGAAGTGATGCAAAACGCCCTTTTTTGATAACAACTCTCTCTTTGTAAGGCTCAAGTCTTGCGGTTGAAAAGTCGATAGCGCTTTGGTCTTGGTCGATTGCGATGAGCTTTATGTGTGGGTTTGCCTCAAGAAGCAGTGAAGAGTGTCCGCCGTACCCCATCGTACAGTCAATAATTATCCCCTCTTTTATCTCACTAAAAGCTTCTACTACTTCTCTATAAAGAACTGGGATGTGAGGAACTGCTTGCATGTCTAACCTATTTGCTATTTTTAGTACTATTATACATTACTTTTGTAAAGTTTAATTTTTCTTAGTGTATCATAAAGAAAAAAGTGGACAAAATGCAAAGTTTTATCAACACATACTACATTGAAATCATTGGCACAATCGCAACTGTGAGTCTTGTGGTCATCTATTTGGTTCTTAGAGCATCACAAAAAAAAGAGGACAATGGGTATATTTATGAAAACAAGCCCAAAACTGCCGCTCCAGAAACTCCAGTCGCACGCAAAGCGCCAAAAGTTGAGCCAGAGGTAAAACAAGAGGAGATTATCAAAAGAGTAAAACGTGAACTTCCCACACACGGAAAAATAGCAAAAGAGGATTTTGAAACTTTTAGAGGCGTAAAAATCCTTATCGCTGAAGATAATATCATCAATCAAAAAGTTATTGTTGGGCTTTTGTCAACATCAGGGATTTGGATAACTATAGCAAATGATGGACAGGAGGCACTTAACATCCTTGAGAAAAACAGAAATTTCTCAATGATTTTTATGGATGCGCACATGCCCGTTATGGATGGTTTTCAAGCAACAAGAATAATCCGCAAAAATCCAAATTATGAACATATACCAGTGATTGCTCTTAGCGGCGATACTGCGGCAGATGATGTCAGAAATATGCTGGGTGTCGGTATGGAAGCACACCTTGAAAAACCGCTTAAAATGGATGCGCTTTACGATATATTGTACATCTACACCACTGGCAATGAAGCGCAAAATAGTCTCTCTAGCGAGTATGAAGATGAAGATTTAAAAGAGTTTGACACACACATGGGACTAGAGATTTGCGGCGGTGACAAAGAGTTTTATCTGGAAATTTTGAACGATTTTATCTCAAAATACTCAGATTCTGCAAAAATCATCCAAGAGTATATTAGCACCTCTGATAGCGCAAATGCAAGCAAAATGCTTCTTGATATCTCTGGTGTGGCAGCAAATATTGGGGCGGATGAACTCCATCAAGTTGCGATTGACCTTAAAAACAGCCTCTCAAATCCAACAGATATGGAGTACATCAACAATCTTAGAAAGTACAAAAGATCACTTCAACAAGTGTGTGAAGCAATAAATGAGTACACAAGCCGCAGTTAACCTCTGTTAAGTGCCTGCTTGACATGCTTATCTGCCATAGAGATATTCCACGCTGGTTCCCAAACTAGGTCGATTTCCACACTTTTTATGTCTGCCATTTTTTGTACAGCCTCTTTTACCCACTGCATGATAAGCTGGTGCAGTGGACACGCTTTTGTAGAGAGCGTCATCTTGACATAAGCATTTCCATCTGCGTCGCATGAAGCATCATAGATAAGCCCCATCTCTACAAGGTTAAAACCAACCTCAGGGTCAAGAACAGTTGAAATCGCTAAAAATAGCTCCTCTTTTGAATACATAATCTAATCCTTCATTTATAATTTATCATATAAAAAACACTTCTAACAAACGCAAACGTACCAAAAAGCAAAAATGATGCGCCTGCTTTTATAAGCATCTCATTTTGCAGCAAAAGTGCCACAGCAACTACAACAACGCCAAGCGCACTAAAAATCAGTTGTGCAGAGGAACTCTTCTTAGGGAGCATATCTGCTAACATAGGAACTTTTTGTTTTCCAACAAGCGGAGAAAATCGCTCAAACCAGACCAAAAATGGGATGATTTTGTAGATATGCCCCGTAATGACAAATCCAAAAAACCCAAAAAACATAAGCCATCCAGCACTTAAGAGAAAAGTCTCACCCGCTCCAAGAAGATAAAAAATCCCTAAAACCAAAGAGGCTAAAAGAGAGATGTAGGAGAAGATAAGCGATTTTGCATAGATATCTATCTCTTTTCTAGCTCTCGTGACAAAAAGAACTTTCACAAAGAAAAAATAGATAACCATCGCAACTGCCGACATCAAATATGCAGTATATTCCAATATTTTTACACCGCTAAAAGAGGATGCAACTATCAAAATAGCCGCAACACCAATCATAGTCATAGCAATTTTAAGAGGTCTCATAGAAAAGCCGTGAGAGAGTCCAAACATCGGAATCAAAACTGCAGACAAGCCCATGATAGTGACCACTATATAGCCAACTATAACCAAAAAAACATGGCTACGCAAAAGCGCATCAACGTCCACATTTACCATACCAGCATATCCAAGTGCCATAACCAAACCAAAAATTATCCCTAAAAAGAGAAAAATATTGGCAAGAAGCATACTACTCATGACAAGAGTGAGCTTTTGCACTTTTTTGATGGTAAGAAATATCTCCATCACAAATATCATCATGGCTATGAGGACAACCACTCCGCCAAAAGGAAGCAGCATGGGATAACTAAAACCAAAAGCCATCATGACAGTACCGATGCCAAGTAGCGGCCAAATAGCATAAAAGAGTTCAACGCCAAAATGCCCAACTTCCAAAACAACGGGAACTAACTGCGCCATTGCACCAAAAATAGTCATCATCACAAAACCAAGCAAAAAAAGATGAACAAAGCCCAATACTTTTGCATCAAGCAGAGAGAGATTTTCTGCACCGATAAAAAACATAAAGAGCACTGCCGCTAGATAAAAGAAGCTCCCCACGATAAAGAATGGAGAGATTAGCTTAAATGGCGGCGCAAAAGCTTGTGAGATAGAGAACATCTATTTGCCTAGTGGCGTATGTTTTGAAGGTCTGTGTTTGCTGAACCAACACTTGAAAAAGTTACTTGTGTCAAACCACCCTCAATCTCTTTCATCTCGTATGCAATATCACCTTGAAGTTTTGCAAAAAGCCCACCAGGTGCTTTGTGGTTAATCATAACAAGTTTATCTTGTGTTCCTTGGATAAGCTTCAAACCACATACTGCATTGACCATCGGGTCTGGCGGACCGCATTTTGATGTATCAAAGTAGTAAGTACTCTCACCATCTTTCTCAAGCTTAAAAAAATCAACTGTTGCCCCAACTACTTCTATCTTTACAGCATCATTTGGAATTAAAGACATAATTCACTCCTATTTTAAAATATCCCTAATTGTAGTTTATCTTTTAGGAAGAGGTGTTGATTTGTATCAACCACGACAGTGCAACCTATCTTATTTGTCCGCTTCCATAGATTTTAAATTTGTACGTTGTAAGTCCCTCGATACCCATCGGACCTCTTGCATGAAGCTTGTTTGTGCTAATTCCCACCTCTGCGCCAAAGCCAAAAGCACCTCCGTCTGTAAAGCGTGTAGAGGCGTTAAGATAGACCGCCGCCGCATCAATGGCATTTAAAAACTTTTCTGCAGTTGTAACATTTTGTGTCACAATCGCCTCAGAGTGTCCAGAACCAAAGCGCACGATATGCTCTATCGCACCCTCAACACCCTCAACAACTCTGATATTTAAGATATTTGCCAAATACTCCGTGTCAAAATCTTCCTCCGTGGCATGCGCAACTTCAATGATGGCTTGGGTATTTGCGCACCCTTTGAGTTGCGTATGCTCTGCATCAAAAGCAGTTTTAAAAAGTGGCAACGCCTCTTTTGCGATGGCACTATCTACCAAAAGCGTCTCCATAGCATTGCAAACTCCAGGACGTTGCACTTTTGCATTGATAGCAATTCTTATCGCATCATCAAGTTTTGCATCTTTATCAACATAAGTATGGCACTGCCCTTTATCATGCTTGACAACACTTACAGTTGCATTGTCGCAAACATAGCGTATAAGCCCCTCTCCGCCACGTGGAATAATCAAATCAACATACTTATCCATCTTGATAAGCTTTGCAACACCCTCTCTTGAAGAGTCAGGAATCAACGAGATAAGCGATTTTGGCAGA
>CAXNED010000042.1:0-8454 GCA_964201385.1 Sulfurimonadaceae bacterium
TCTATAGTACCATACGTTCCCTCGCCCTCTTCATCAGAAGTTAGCAAAAGCGAGAGTGTTCCCTGAAATCTTTTTGTCTCTTTGAGTGCTTGCACAAACGCCGCAACGCCGCTTTTCATATCTTGCGTGCCACGTCCATAGATGTAGCCATCTTTCTCTACGGCTTTGTAAGGGTCACTACTCCACCCCTCGCCCGCTGGCACAACGTCCACGTGTCCTGCAAAACAGAGGTGTGCACCCTCGCTAAATTTTTTATAAAGAAAAAGATTTTTGACACCCTCAGCGTCCACACGAACTGCCCCAAAGTCATCAAGATAACCAGCTATAAAATCCAAAAGTCCGCCATCATCTGGCGTTTGGCTCTTTTGTTCTATCATGTATTTAAAAAGTTCGATTATTTTCCTTGTTGTTCCATTCAAATCAAAAGGCTAATTATACTAAAATTTTCAATATCATAAAAAAGTGTTATTTTTTTTCACACTTTTTAATTATTTTATATAAAAGTAAATTTAAATTTTAACTATAAATAACTTTTATGATAAAATAACATTCACAAAGAAAGAAGAGGTTTTTTATGTTTAGTCTTGAAAAAGAGCGTCGTCAAAAATATTGTAACGAAATTATCCATGCCCTAGAAGAGTACTCTTACCGCTATAAAAGATACCAGATTAACTTTGCTCTAGCGCTTTGCTACTGCACCAAAGAGGAAACAGCACTCACCGAACTTGTTGACATCAAAAGAAAAACTGACAGATTTCTTCCACTAGAAAAAAATTTATGCTGTGTTGTTTTTGACTGTATCGATGATGAATCATCCAAAAAAGCAGCCAGAAGTTTAGAGATTCAAATACAAGAGCATTGCGAGGATGAGGAGTGTTTTATGAGAGTTGCAAGCTCTGTAGAGTATGAAAGTGCTTCAATAATGTGCAATGTACTCTTTGATGCACTTGAAGAGTTTTTGTTTAACGCAAACCTTCAAAAGATTTAATCCCAGTCATCCAGCACAAACCCCTTCGATTCGTTTATCTCGGGGTCTACTGCTTTTTGCGCCTCTTTTTTACTCAAACGCTCCTCAAACTTTAGCTCCAAACCGCTGCTTGTCATCACAAAACCATCTATTTTTATCTCTCCCTCATGGATGGCTTTGTGGTGTTCTTTGCAAAGAGGGACAAGGTTGTGTTTTGCGTCTTTGTGAAAATGTCCTATAAAGCCGCTGCTGTCGGCTAAAGATTGGTGGTTTATGTGATGCACATCTTCTGCCATAGCACCGCAAATAACGCACTTTGTCACGTACAACTCTTTGTTATATTTGCTTGTTTTTTTCTTCACAAGGAGTTCTAACTCATCAAAATCTTTTGCCAATCTTTTGCGGATTTTGTTTGCCATATCTAAAAAATCGCCATCCATGTGAAGCGACTTTGCAAACTCCAAACCATAGATACTGCTTCCGCTCCCGCTTTGAAGCACTCTGTTAAAAAGAAGTTTGTCTTGCATCTCGTCATACGCAACGCTCAAGTGCAAATCCACAACGTTTTTCAAAGAACGTATCTCTCGCATCGTGGAGAGTTGATGCAGATGTGTCGCAAAGAGAAAAAGCGAGCGCATGCGAGCGAGCTTGATGATGGCACTTGAGACTATCGCCACACCAGAGAGCGTCTCTGTTCCGTGGCTTATCTCATCGCCAAGGATGAGTGAGCGTACACCTGCACGGTTAAAAATATTTTTGAGTTCGAGCATCTCTACCGCAAAGGTTGAGAGTCCTTTTGCAAGGTTGTCTCGTGAGACGATTCGGGTAAAGAGCGAATCAAAAAGGGAAAACCTCATAGCCGAAGCAGTTACAAAAAAGCCCGCTTGCGCCATCAAAGTAGCTAGCCCAATGCTCTTCATGAGAGAGGATTTGCCGCTAGAGTTGATGCCATAAAGCAAAACGCCATTTATCTGATGTCCGTCATGAACCGCCACTTCAAGCATCACCGTCTTTGGGTGCGGCAAATCAACATAGTCACGATTTCCCATCACGATGTCGTTTGGAACATAAAGACCGCTTCTCTCCTGAATCTCGATAAGCGGATGACGCAACTGCATTATCTGCAAAAAGTTCTCATCCTTTGCCACATCGACTATCATCGGTCGTGTGTGTTTGTACATCTGGGCAACTTTTGAAGAGCTTACCCCGACATCCAAATCGGCAACATAGGCTATCACACGGTCAAAAAGGAGTGCGTAGCGTTTTTCAAACACCACTTGAAGCTGTACAAACCGCTCTTTTGCCAAAGTGACTATCTTACGGCGGTTTTTCATCAGGCGGTCCGAGAGAGCATCTGTAAAATCAGAGGTGATTTTCACACTGTTTGTAAACTTTTTTACCACGCATTTTTTGAACTCCTCGCTCCTCGTAAACTCACTCTCTATCATCGAAAATCTGTTTTTACTCAAAGAGATATAGTAGCCCTCTTTCTCCAAAAGACCAAGAGCCACCGTCGAGTTTGCTCCACCTGCCCCCGCAGATTCTAGCATCACTTCTATCTTTGCCATCATGTCATCAAAGGCGATAAGCATCGTTTGGTTCTCTTTGATGAGCGTGTCGATAGCCTCATCCACACCGCTCATCAAGAAGTTGTCATCAATGGTTGCAGTGGTAAAACGGCGTGAGATATCCAAATCTATGCTCTTTGAGATATCCCGTAAAAACTCATCTACCTCACTCTCATGAAAGGGGATTTTTTGTATCTTGTGCTTTTTTGCGTACCCGATGAGCTCTTTTACGCTCTGCATAGAGTCATAGATATGGTTTATCTCAAATGGGTGAAGCCTGCCCAGATAGAGCCTACGAGAGAGCCTCTGAACATCATAAATCCCACGCATAACCTCATCCAGATAGCGTACATGAGAGGAGACTTTTTCTACAAGGTTATAGCGACGTTCAAGCTCCTCTTTTTCCATAATGGGGTTTAAGAGCCTCTCTTTTAAAAGTCTGCGCCCAACCGCCGTCGCACTCTTGTCAAGAAGCTTTAGGAGAGTAAGTTCATTTCTATCTTTAGAGATAACATTCATCTGCTCAAAAGCGTTGTTGCCAAGATACATAAAACGTCTGTTGTCGATGATTTTTGGAAGGTCAAGCTTCTGGACGATGTGTATATCATGCTCTATAACAAAGTGAATCAAAATCGCCAAAGACTCCGTAATCATCGGACTTCGCTCTAAGTCCAAATGCTCTATGGGAGAGAGAAGTGAGTGGATTTGGTAAACCTCACGAAACAGTTCATTTTGAAACTCTATACGTGGTCGTTGATTGTTCACGCTGTAGTGGTAATGCTCCGCTATCTCAAGATACCCCATCACATGACGCTGGTCATCCACTCCGTCTAAAAAGGTAACGACAACCTCTGATGTGCGGTAAATGTTCAAAAGATTAAAAAGCTCATCAAGCGCATACGATGGGTCTTCGCTTGTCCCATGACTCTCATAAAGCCAAGTTTTGCCTGTTGTCACATCAATGGCACTGTAACCGACAACGTAAACATCTCTGTGTTTGTCAACCAAGATAGAAACAATATAGTTGTCATCATTATCGATAATATGGTCAAAATTTGTCCCTGGAGAGACTATTTGGGAGACATAACGGCTGATTTTTGGGGGATTGCCCTTTTGTTTGACAACGATAACGGTGTATTTTTGCTCTGCGATAAGACGACTTAAGTAGCGTTCAAATGAAACGGCGGGGACACCCGCTAGAAGAGGATTTTTATCGCTATTTTCTAAAATGCTTTTGTTTTTTTTGGTAAGCTGGATATTTAAAAGCTCAGCTATCTCTTTTGCCTTGCCGACTTGCTCTTCATCGTTGTTTATCTCATAAACTTCAAAAAAAGTCCCTATCTCCATAAAAACAACCGTATCCACACCATACTTCGCCTCAAAATGTCTTTGAAGGTCAAAATAGATTTGCGTTAAGAGTTTGTCTTTGGAGTTTAAAAGAGTTTCTACATCTGATGCAAGCATGATTTACTTTTTTTGTTATTTTTTAAAGGTGTGGGTTATAGCATAAAGAGACTTGAACAAAATCCTTCACAAAGGAAGGATTGAGAGACTAGACTTCTACACAACTGCCATAGTAAAGCTAAGGCTTGGGTCATCGGCAGGCGTTACGCTATAGCTGGAGTTCACTGTTAAGTTTGTAACGTCCGTACCTCCCTGTATATCTGTAATGGTGATTTTAGTTCCCTGCGTGTTGTTTGTGCTGTTTGCTATGTCCAATGTCAAATTTGTACCGTCAATCCACTCTGAAAAATCATTTGCACTTAGCTTGATAGTGTTGGTATTTGATATTTGATCAAATTCCAATCGCTCTATATTTGCAAATATATTCGCATCATCAAAAATTAATGAGCTACTAGTTAATGCGGTTCTTACATCAACTATGTCACTTCCGCCTGCCCCATCAATACTCAGCTTTCCATCTCTAAGCGCCGTATAGTCAACATAAAAAATATCATTTCCAGTGCCGCCTATAAAGCTAATGTGTCCATCAACACTATCAAAGATTTTGTTATATGCATTAAAAGTATCATTTCCAGTACCACCTATAAAGTTAATCTGTCCATCAACATCATCAAAGTTTTTGTTATATACATTAAATGAGATTCCGTTATTATTTACAGCATTGACGTTGAGCGTGGAGCTAGCACCTATATCAAAATCTTCAAAAGTGTTATAGTAGTTATCCGTCATGTTGATAGTTTGATTTGCTCCAAGCTTGAGAGTGTCTGTTCCACTGCTTGCATCAAGGTAAAGCTTACCAGTAAAGCCACTTAAATCTATAGTTGTAAAATCAAAAGTATCTGCACCTGCCGTACCATAAAGATAAAAATTACCGCTCCCATTTATGGTTTTAAACTGTGACAACTGTGAGACATTGAGGTTGGCATTGTATGTCTGAATATCAAGCGTTTCAAAATCACTTACGGTAATAGTTCTAAGATTTACACTTTGAATCAGCTGAAGCGTATCGACCCCTCCATTTCCATCATAAGTCTCGCCTGTAGTATTTCTAGCGATTATAGTGTCGTTTCCTGCACCACCGTGAAGAGCGTCCGTACCGCTCCAGCCGTCCAGATACATGCCAGAGTCATTTGCTGTAATGGTATCATTTCCCGTGCTGCCGACGATGTTTGTAAAATTTTTAACCAAATCGTCATAAATAGCACCTGTACTCATAGCTACTGTTGCATAATCACTACCATCAACACTTGCCATATTAAGAACAAAGCCGTTGTTGGTGCCTGTGTAATTGAGCGTGTTTGTACCTGTTCCGCCGTCTATAGTGTCGTTGTTTAAAACACCGCTGTCGTACATCCCATGTCCATAAACAGTGTCATCTCCGGCACCCGCATCAATGGTATCATTATTTCTTTCTCCATAAATAGTATCGTTGCCATCTCCGCCATAGATAGTGTCAGCTCCGTCTCCGCCTCGAATGGTATCTGCTCCATCAAAGCCATAGATGGTATCATTACCTCCATAGCCATTTAAAACATTGCTTTGGCTATTGCCATAAAGAGCGTCTGCTGAACTTGATCCACCAAATCCTTCAAACTCGTAAGCAAGGTTGACACCTCCGTTTGCATTGTAACCATCAATCCAAGTTCCATCTACTCCGTTTGTACTATTTGTTGAGTACTGAATCGTCCCTAGTCCACTCAACCTAATGTTGCGAGAATCTGCGACCAAGCCATCATCATAAAGCTCTAGGTAGTCTGTACCTAAGCCACCCCAACTCTTATCCAGTCCCGCACCTGCTCTGATATAGTCGTCTCCATCTCCGCCATACAGCGTGTCGTTCCCACCCCTGCTCTCAAGCCTGTCATTGCCATCCAGCGCCCAGATAGTCTCTGCACTCGTGTTGTTTCCATATATAACATCATTGCCGTTTGTAGCTACTATCTGCTCAACACTTTTAATAAGGTCAAGAAGCCTGTTGGTTGTCGTCTCTTTTACCATAACAAAATCAGTGCTGTTTAGGTCAACCGTTATACCTTGTATCTCTTCCATAAAAGTTGGATTTATGACACGATTAGGATAATCAGCAGGGTTGTAACTTATCCAGTCACTTCCCAGCCCGCCATCTATAAAGTCATAACCACCGCCTGCAAGTATGCGGTCATCGCCAGCCCCTGCTTCTATAAAGTTTGTATTTCCGTTTCCATAGATGGTGTCATTATAGGCAGAAGTGCGGATATCTTCTACGTTGACAATCGTATCTTTTAGGACAAAATTACCGCTGCCATCATCCCTGCCTGCATAGTCAAACTCCTCTGAATTTGGTCTGTCAAAATGGATAATTATACCCTCAGTTGCATTTTGGTAACTAAGCGTATCCGTATCTGCTCCGCCGTCTATGTAGTCATTTCCGCTACCCGCAATAAGAGTATCATAACCATCACCGCCAAACAGAGTATTGTCGCCGCCTCGTCCATCTAGGGTATCGCTACCTCCAAGACCAGACAAGATGTTGTCCACGAAGGCATTTCCATAAATGGTATCGTTATAGCTGCTGCCTTTTATATTTTCTACACCTTCGATAATATCATAACCTACGGGTTGGAGATTTTCTAAGCCGCCCGTTGTAAGTGTAGTTGTGAGTGCATTGCCATCTGCATCATATGTAAACTCTCCTACTCTGTCTGCAAATTTTGAGATGACATTTATTTTGTCATTTGTATCCACAACCCCATCGCCATTTACATCGATATCAAGCCCATCTACATGGACACCATCCAAATCGACATACACCCCTTTGTAGTAAGCAAGCATAGCGACATCAAGCGAGTTTGCGATTGGATTACCGCTTCCATCTAGCTCTACATATGTCCCATTTAGTTTTTGACTCTCATCAGCGGACAACAATCCTTCTTGGTCAAGCAGTTTCACCTCGCTTGATGCAAAACTTTTCACACTCTCGTAACTTAGAGTATCTTCTCCTGCGTGCTCTAAAGCACCAACATCCCCACTCTCTGCATCGCCATAGATGTAGTTTATACCGCTTCCAGCATAAAGTGTGTCCTCTCCTGCACTAAGATAGACCGTGTCGTCTCCTGCAGCGTCATACACTGTGTCTTGAACCATACCACCATATATAGTGTTGTCTCCGCCACCATCTTTTATGATGTTGACATTTGGCTCTTTAGATAAGATAAACCCCTCATCATTTCCATTTGCAAAATCAGTTTTTACGTACGTGTAATCACTTGCGGCTGTTATATCTTTAAGAGCAAAAGTATATTGGTTTGTATAAGACTGAGATGGCGAAAGGTCTGTTGTCTCCAAGTAAGCATCATCAAGTTTATAGTTTGCCGTTATAGAGACGTTAAAAAGAGAAGTAATCGTATCGTCATACTCTATGACAAACTCTGCACTCTTAAAGTTTGTAAGAAAATTTGCATCATCAAAAGAGATAACATTGCCAAGTGCGTCTTTAAAAATCATCTGCTCTTTTGTGATAGTGGAGCCAGTGATGACATTTCCATCTTTATCGAGGATAGTTACACCCGCTGGAAGACCGCTTATTGTAAAGCTATCTACATAAAATCCCTCTGGCATTTGCGGCTCAAACCTTAAAACCCTAGTGAGTTCTGTTGAGCCCTCCGCTCTGATAATCATATCTTCGCTTCTTTGGCTCATGTCTATGGTTTCTGCTTCAAACTGGTTGGTTACAGAGTCGAACTTGTAGCCCTCAAGGCTTCCCCCGCCGCCTAAAATCTCGATTACTCCATCGTCATTTATAGTCTCTTCGTATGTTGTTTGATGCGCCGTAGCTTTAAAGTAAAAAACAGGTTTTGCCGCGTCATTGACAGTTCCACCTGTGGGGATGTAGCTTGTAAAGTGTCGGCTGTAAGAATCAGAGTAATAATCCGTAAAAGGATTTTCTATGATAATAGGAATAGGCTCTTGAAATGTATTGGCAGAAGAGAGGTCTTCGTATGTTAATTTTTTTGCTTCATTTTCTCCATCAGAAAATGAGTCACCAAAACCTTGTTGCAGTGAGACATCTTTGGTTAGCTTGCGTGTTAAATCTTCAAGCTCCTCGATGATTTTCTTCACTTTGTCTTCATACTGGATGTCCGCTTCAACCGCTATAGAATCAAAAGGCAAATCATTTACCTCTTTAACCTGAGAAAGAACATCCTCAAGAGTAAATTTTTGACCGCCTACTCCAAAAAAAGATGGCGGACTTTCGCTGTAGCCCATAAGCGCCATAGAGACGAAAGTAAAACTCCCTCCATTTGGCATAGCCACGACGATATCACCACCAACAAGGCGATACTCCAAAGAAGCCAAATCAACATCTGCCATTTCATAAAGAACATTATCACCAGGGCGAACATATACTGCTATGTTTTGACCCTTTAGTGGTGCTTTTTTAACAACAACTTTATTGTTTTGATACTGCAAAACATC
>CAXNED010000043.1:0-8398 GCA_964201385.1 Sulfurimonadaceae bacterium
TAAAAAAGCTATAAACTCTTCTCCACTTAGATGACGGATGCTCTCTAGTTCAAGATAGACGAGTGGAAAGTGCGAAAAATGCTCACGCTCTTTTTTTGGAGTAAGATTTGCATAGACTGTCTCGATAACGACTATCGCGCCATCTTTATCAAGTGCGCTAAAAAGCTGTTGATGCCCTATGTGCATCCCATCAAATCCACCAATCGCAATAGAAGTGCTCTTTTTCAAATGCTCTCTCTTTCTCTTACTTAAAAGCATGATTTTAGCAAAAAGATATCTGTTTTCTTATTAAATAAATGGTAATAGAGCAGTAATGCATCTACGTTATGCTTTGCAACAAAACAAAAAGGAACGACACTATGACACCTATATATGCAGATATTCTCATCATCGGAGCTGGTCCTGCGGGGCTTGTCGCGGCAAATACAGCTAATGAAAACTACCCAGATAAAAAAATCATTCTCCTCAAAGAGTTCGAGAAAAATCAAGTTCCATGCGGCATCCCTTATGTATTTGGACCGACACTTGGGAGTGTTGAGAAAAATGCGATGTCATGTGGTACGCCTGTGCCAAATGTGCAGGTTCTTGTTGATACCGTTATAAAAGTTGACATAAGTGCCAAAACGGCGGCATCTGCAACTGCACTCTACTCCTTTGACAAACTTCTCTTTGCGACGGGTTCACTTCCATTTGTCCATGCAAGTTTTCAGGATGCGATGCACCTCCAAAACGTTTTTTCAATAGGCAAATCTTATGATAATGTTAAAAAAATGAAAGAGTGCATTGAAGATAAAAAGCAAATTACCGTCATCGGAACGGGTTTTATCGGTGTTGAAATCGCTACAGAACTTGCGATGATGGGCAAAGATGTGACGATTGTCGGCGGTGGCGGTATCTTGGAAGGCTCTTTTGATCCAGATATGGCGATGCAAGCGCAAGCAATCATGCAAGAAAAAGGGATCAAACTTGCTCTTGGACAACATGCAACAGAGATTAAATCATCGCAAAACAAGGCTTACGCTATAGAGCTTTGTGATGGAACTGTTTTGGATGCAGAGGTCGTTCTTCTTGCAACAGGTTATCAGCCAAACACAAAACTAGCCGCTGATGCTGGGCTCAAACTTGCACGCTATGGTGGCATTTGGGTGGATGAGTATATGAGAACCAAACATCAAGACATTTTTGCCATCGGTGACTGCAGTGCCAGACGTGACTTTATCACTCGTGACCCCTCAAAAGTGATGCTCGCATCCACTTCAGCAGCAGAAGCAAGAGTGGCGGGAAGCAGTCTCTACAGCCTCAAAACACTCAAAGGTTTTAACGGTACTATCGCTATTTTTTCAACCATGATAGGAGAACGTGCTTTTGTAAGTGCGGGCGTAACAGAGTCACGTGCCAAAGAGGAAAACATCGACTATATAAGTGGATTTTTTGAAGGTTTTAACCGCCATCCTGCGACGATTCCAGATGCTGCCAAACAGTCTGTAAAACTTATAGCTATGAGAAACAGTGCTCAAATCATCGGCGGTCAGGTTATCGGCGGCAAAGAGGCTGGAGAGATTATCAATATTATCGGTCTTGCGATAGAAGCAGAACTCACCCTGCACCATCTTATCTCACTACAGATTGCCACACAACCGCTACTCACCGCTGCACCGACCAACTACCCAATCGTCAAAGCGGCGCAAAATGCTCTTACGAAGAGGTAGTTAGATTTGGTACTTCATCCACTCTGGATGTGAAGTCCATGTGGCTAACCACGCGGGGAGTTCATGTGCTGGCATTGGGCGAGCGATAGCGTAACCTTGTGCGCATTCGCATCCCATCTGTAACAGCAGTTCTCCGTGCGCTATGGTTTCCACCCCCTCGGCGATTATATTGAGATGAAATGCGTGCGCTAGGCTGAGAATTCCTGACAAAATTGCAATATCATTGGAATTATGAAACATATCGCGGATAAAGCTTTGATCAATCTTTATCGTGGCAATAGGCAACTGCTGAAGGTACGTGAGGGAGGAGTAACCAGTACCAAAGTCATCAAGCGAAAATAAGACTTCAAACTCTCGGCATGATTGTATAATTTTAGCGGTTCGGCTCATATCTTCTAGCTTGCTAGTTTCTAGCACTTCTAGTTCTAAATAAGAGGGGTCAATCTCTGGGTGTAACGCTAAAATCTCCTGCAAACGGTTGACGAAATTGTCTTCTTGAAGCTGTCTGGCACTCACATTAACGCTTACATGAACATCAACGCCCTCGTGACGCCAAAGCTCCATTTGGGTTAAAGCTGTATCTATAACCCACTCCCCAAAATCAATAGAGAGTGCATGATCTTCTATCATAGGCAAAAAGTGGGCTGGCTGCAAGAGACCGTTTTGGGGATGTTGCCATCTAAGGAGCGCCTCTACCCCGATAACGACTCCTGTTTTCATGTTGACTTTGGGCTGATAATAGAGGAGAAATTCGGACAATTGCATAGCTTTACGCATATTTTCTATAAATTCATATCGCTCTCGAAGAAGTGTATCTTGCTGTGTGTCAAAAACATGGTAGCGATTTCTACCTGCTAGTTTGGCTTGGTACATCGCTTGATCTGCTTGACGCAAGAGTAAATCTGCATCTATCTTTTGAACTTGCGGGTAAAAAGTAACTCCCAGACTTGCAGTAATCTGTAACAGAAGATTATCGACATTTAATGGTTTAGCGGTAGCCTCTAAAAGACGAGTAATCATAGGAATAGCATCTTCGATAGTTTTCAAATCAAGTAAAATGATAACAAACTCATCTCCACCTATTCGTGCGATAGTATCCCCCTCGCGGAGTGTTTGTTTCATTCGATTAGAGAGGGTAACGAGGACATGGTCACCCACTTCATGACCGTAAGTGTCATTGACTTCTTTAAACCCATCCAAGTCAAAATAAACAACAGCCAGAGGGAGTCGATGACGCTCGCACTGAGTCATTCCTTGAGAGAGACGATCAGACAACAGCACACGATTTGGAAGATTTGTCATGGCATCGTATTGAGCAATGCGCGTTAACTCATCTTCGTATATCTTTTTTTCGGTGATATCGCTCATAACGAGACGAACAACAGAAATATTATCACTGTTTTTTGCAGCAGTTGTTACTAGATGCGCCCAGAATGGGGGATGTTCTTGTCGAAGTAAACGCAATTCAAAAGAAAATTTTTCATCCGATCGAAAGAATTTTTTACGATACAAGTAGTAGTTATTTTGATCTTCTTTATGGACAAACTCAGTCATAAGCCGCCCAACTAGTTTACTCCGACTAATCCCCAACAGTATAGCAGCAGTCAAGTTTGCCTCTAAGATAAACCCCTCTTCAGAGAGAGTACAGTAGCCTACAGGGGCTAAATCATAGAGGTCAAAGTATCGCTCACGTTGGGCATCAAGCTCTATTTGTGCTTGACGCAACTCCTCGTTTTGCATCTCCAATTCGATCTGATGCACACGCAATTCATGCACTATTTGACCGATTTCTGCAGGCAACATTTGAGCCAAATCTTCTCGTGAATCCATATTTTCATGAGCAATTTTTTCAGCTTGCAGACGTAAATTTTTGGAAAGAATCTCTACACTTTGAAAGTTTTTATCCATACTCATGCGTTTAACCTCTTCATGTTGATTTTTGATTCTATCATCCGTTCCGTGGTGGCTACCGCATAGATATCACCACTTTGGTTTACTAAAGCAGTGGCTGTGAGCCAGACATCTACGACTTGAGTATCTTTTCTTATCCTTTGCGTAAACAATGGCTCCAATATTTCAGATTGGCTTAGCTGATGTACTCGCACAAGCGCTTCTTCTTGGAGAGATTTTGGTATGCGGTCACGCACATTCATCTTAAGCGCTTCTTCTTCACTCCACCCATACATTCTCACAGCGCCAGGATTCCACGCAAGAATAGTACCGTCCAAGCTTTGAACGGTAATAGCATCATGTGCATCACGTACAACGACCGCTAAACGGAGCAACTCGTTGACTTTGAGCTGTGCTTCTGCTGCCTCTTTTCGAGCCGTATTGTCTGTACCGATGAGCAAGTAACCGATAATGTTCTCTTTATCATCACGCAAAGCCGTTACGGAAACGACAGCGGGAAAGCGACTGCCATCTTTACGAACATAAGTAAGCTCATAAATATCCTCTATCTCACGGGAAGCTTTAAACACTAAAGCTTCAAAGCCTGGGGCGATGGGTGCGTTGCACTCCAAACTTAAACTTTTGGCACGCTGGATGATTTCTTTTGGGTCAGAAATATCGGCTGGTGTGATTTTGTTTATCACATCGACCGCGGCGTAACCTAACATCTTCTCTGCACCAACGTTAAAAATTTGAATAACTCCCCTTTTATCCGTAGCGATACTAGAAAAGCTGCTACTGTTAAAAATGGCTCTTTGCAATGTTCCTGCTTTATAGAGTGCTGCTTCTGCTTCTTTACGAGCAGTATTGTCAATAAAAGTAATAACAGCGCCCTCTATGACGTTGTCAATCGTTCTGTAAGGGAGGATTCGCATCGTGTACCATTTACCAAGCACAGTTTTGACATCCAACTCTTTTGGCAACAAAGTATCTAACACCGCTTGCACATCTTCTACTAGCCTGCTGTAGCCGATCAAGTTTGAACCAATATGAGAGACAGGTCTTCCCTCATCGCCAGACATAAGGTTGATAATCATTTTGGATTCGGGAGTGAAACGCAAAATACGCAGTTGGTGATCCACAAAAACCGTACCCACTCCCGTACCCGCTAGTAAATTGTTCATATCGTTATTGGCAATAGATAAATCAGCGACTTTGGTTTGTAGTTCAATATTGACAGTTGCTAACTCTTCATTTGCTGATTGCAACTCCTCTTTAGACGTCTCAAGCTCTTCATTGGTCGATTGCAACTCTTCGTTTATGGATTGCATCTCTTCATTGGAAGATTTCAGTTTTTCGTTGGAACTCTCCATCTCTTCATTTGCAATTTGAAGATACTCCTCTTTTGCCCACAACTCTTTTTTGAGCAACGCAATACTAAGATGCTCTTCTTGATTTGATTTATCTCCCTCGGACAATACTTGAAGAGCCTCTTTATGAGCTTTTTGCACCTCAATAAGCGGCACCTCTTCAAGAATAACCAAGTATAAAGGAGTCTCTGGAGTTACAGTAGGATCTATACAGACCACTACTGGTCGGATGGTGAGGTTGACTGTGTTGCGATGGTCGTTGGCTTTTATGTTCAAACATGAGTAGCGAACAATCTCTTTTGAGGAGACAGCTTTATGCAAAGCAATCGTCAAATCACGCTGTAATCCTTCGCGCGCCATTTTTAAAATATTGATACTGCTAGTTTCACCCGCAGGTAGTTCCAGATACATCCCCATACGCCCATAAAGGTAGAGAATGTCACCTTTTATGTTTACAAGTGCTCCCGCGGGTGCAATTTGCGCTAAGAGCGCTTGTTCGGTAAGCTCACGAAGAGGCAGTTTGCGCTCTGAGGGCTTTCCTGCTGGCTGAGACATGACCGTGCGAGTAGTGCTTATGAAGGGAAGAAGCTGTTTTATATTTGTCCGTTTGACTCCATAAAGCTGTTCTTTGCGTTGGTATATTTTTGCTTTTCGGTCCATTACAGAAAAGAGGTCGGTAAAATCACCGATACATTCAGAGGTGCCTAAAAAGAGAATACCGTTAGAGTTAAGTGCATAATGAAACAGAGGAAAAAGTTTTTTTTTGCAACTCCGTACCCATGTAAATAAGAAGATTACGGCAGACAATGAGGTCAAGCCTAGAAAAGGGAGGGTCTTTAATAATATTGTGTTCCGAAAAAACCAACATATCGCGAATATTTTTATGGACGCGATACATACTGCCATCGGGTTCTGCTGTAAAAAAACGTGTCAATCTCTCTGCCGTTACATCTACGGAGATAGTGGAAGCAAAAAGCCCAGTACGTGCTTTTGCTATTGATTGGGCATCTATGTCGGTAGCAAAAATCTGAACCACATAGTGCACTTTCATGGCTTCCATATACTCTTGCAAGAGGATTGCGATGGAGTACGCTTCTTCACCCGTAGAACACCCTGCCGACCAAATACGAATAACACTCCCTTGAGGTTTAGCGATAAAAAGTTTTGGAATAATATGCTCTTCAAGTGCCATAAATGCTTCTGGGTCGCGGAAAAAGTTGGTAACCCCAATCAACAAGTCACGAAACAGCGCTACTATCTCGGGTGGTGTATTTTGTAAATATTTAACGTATTTTCCTATCTCATCGATTTGATGCACCACCATACGTCGTTCAATACGACGATAAATAGTGCTAGGTTTATAGAGCGAAAAGTCATGACCAGTGTGGGTGCGAAGAAGGATAAAAATTTTCTTGAGCGAATTTTCATACTCTAAAGTCGGAGAGGCGAAGGTGCGTGGCGGAGTTCCCAGTGCGTGGGTTGTATAGTCTATGAGTTTTGCAGGCATTTCAGAGGGCAAAAGCTCATAATCCACAACTCCCGTCGCGATGGCACTGCTAGGCATTCCATCGTATTCGGCAGAGCTTTGGCTTTGAACCATCACCATCCCTCCTTGTGCCTTAATAGCTTGTATGCCTAATGTACCATCACTACCTGTACCAGTCAAGATAATGCCGATAGCCTTTTGCGCCTGATCTTGTGCCAAAGAACGAAAAAAATAGTTGATAGGCAAACGATGACCATGAGGTTCGGTAGGTTCAAAAAGTTGCAAGATACCATTTAAAAGAGCTATATCCCAACCCGCTGGAATGACATAAACACAGTTAGGCTGCACTGCCATACCGTCTTCAACCTCAAAAACTTTCATATTCGTATAGTGGCTGATGAGCTCCGTTAAGATGCTTTTATGTTCGGGAGAAAGGTGTTGAACGAGTACATACGCCATATCAGAATCAACATCAGTAGGCAACCCAGAAAAGAAAGACTCAAAAGCCGCCAAACCACCCGCCGAAGCACCTATGCCTACAATAGGGAAATTTAGTTTGCTCTTTGCATCTGTATCGCTGGTTTCAACTCTATTTTCAGCTTCAGAGAAGTGTTCTGACTGAGCATTTTCTGCTAATTGCGCCATATATATTTCCCTATTCATGAAATTAATTTATGATTTGTTATAAAAACCTTACGTATAGTAACTGTTTACTCTTAAGACTTCCTCCCAAATTCATAAAATTTTGGCATATTTCAAAAATAACGTTGTTGCACTTGAGGGTTGAATGGGCGTTTTGTCGTACTGGCTATGAGTAACTAAAATTAATGGTTGGCTTGTTTGATTTTATGATAAAGCGATAAAAAGATATACTAATTTATCTTTGGTAGTCTTATATTTTACAAATTTAAAACTATCTATATAGAATTTCTCAAGCTCACCGTTATCTGGATTCAAAGCTAACCATCTCAAGCCTATTTTCTCTTTTACTTCTATTGCCAATGCCATACTTATTGATATTAAATACTCAGATATTTTTTTGTTATCTAATTCTTTATACGTTACTTTTCTATAATCTTCTTTTACAAATAAATAATCTATATGCAAGCAAGGAATATTATCAACTCTATTAGAAGACAAGCCAATAAAACCACAAATATTGCCGTTTAAGCATAAATAATAAATTACAGTATCACTTTTTTGACACCCTTTGCAAAGAGCTTGTATAAATTGCTTTTGTCTATTATCATTTGTAAGATTTATTAATTTATGAAGTGGGTTACGTGTATTAAATTTATTTAATTCAAAAAGCATACTTTACTTTTGCTTTTTTTACTGTCTCAAGAGCTGCTTGGATAATTTTTTTTGATTCTGCACTACCATCAACTTTTTTTATTATTGATTTAGGGAGTTTAACATTACTAATAGATATATTAGATACTTTACCATCTTTATATATATAAGCCATAATAAATCCTTTTTTTTATTTTTAAAATTATAGCATACTCTTAACCACTTACAGGCGTTGTCGGTCTTGTCAGCATAACATATAAAAACCAGAGAAGCCCTATGGTGTTGGTATTATCAAATAAACTCACTTATACACATACTAGAATAAACTAGTACAGTAAAAATTATAAAATTTATTATATCCTCATCTTGTTTAGATAAAAATTCTACCTATTTTCAAAATAACCAGATAGAAAAGTGTCACCCTTAGTGTCACCTAATGAAAACTTAAACGATTTTTTGATTTTTGATTTTCTTTGAAAGTTCGTTGTTGATGGAGTTTATAAGTGGTGGGTTCTGAGTGACTCGAACACTCGACCGCTCCGTTATGAGCGGAGAGCTCTAACCAACTGAGCTAAGAACCCACTTGTTACACAAAGAAGATACTGCTTTGTAGGGCGGAATTATACTTTAGCTCACCTTAGATTTTTCTG
>CAXNED010000044.1:0-8325 GCA_964201385.1 Sulfurimonadaceae bacterium
TTTAAAAAATTCCTCCATTTCTTCTATTTCTATTTTTTTTGATACACTTGCAAACTTAAAAGCCATACCATATATATAGGAAACTCTATTTTGAACCTCATTATCGTTGAATCACCTGCTAAAGCAAAAACTATCAAAAACTTCTTGGGCAAGGAGTATGCGGTTATTGCGTCGAAAGGGCATATACGGGATTTGCCTAAATCTCGCTTCGGAATCACCATAGATGAGCAAAATCATCTTATCCCCGCTTATAGCGTTGCAAAAGAGAATGCGGCAACCGTCAAAGAGATCAATGATTTGGCAAAGAAGTGCGATACTATCTACATCGCGACCGATGAGGACCGTGAGGGGGAGGCGATAGGGTGGCATATAGCGCATGCTATCAAAAAGAACCCAGAGGAGCTTCCTCGTATCGTTTTTCATGAGATTACCAAGACTGCCATTACGCATGCGCTCGAAAATGCGCGCAAAATCGACATGGATATGGTAAACGCGCAACAAGCGCGTCGTATCCTTGATAGGGTGGTGGGGTACAAACTCTCTCCGCTTCTTAGCTCCAAAATCCAAAAAGGACTCTCAGCGGGGCGTGTGCAGTCCTCTACGCTTAAGCTTGTGGTTGATAGAGAGCGTGAGATTCGCTCTTTTGTGGCGGAGGAGTTCTGGACTATCGACACCCTTTTTGCAAAAGATATAGAGGCTTCACTTGTGACGCACAAAGGGGAGAAGCTCCAAAAACTCTCCATTACTAACAAAGCGCAAGCTGAGGAGATAGAAAAAAGTGTAAAGAGTGACTCTTTTGTTATCACGCAAATCGAGACAAAAGAGAGAAGAAGCGCAACACCTCCACCTTTTATGACTTCAACACTCCAGCAAGTCGCTTCTAGCAAACTTGGATTTACGCCTAAAAAGACGATGATGGTAGCGCAAACACTTTACGAGGGGGTAAAAACTCCAAGCGGAACATCGGGGGTCATCACCTACATGAGAACAGACTCCCTCAACCTCGCACATGAGGCAGTTGTGGCTGTTCGTGGTGTTATCGAGAGTAGATTTGGTGCAAAGTATCTTCCAAGCGAACCAAAAGTCTATACTAAAAAAGCAAAAGGGGCGCAAGAGGCGCACGAGGCTATCCGCCCGACGATGTTGCAGTTTACGCCTGAAGTGGCACAGAGCTTTTTGAAGCCTGATGAGATTAAGCTTTACCGCCTTATCTATGAGCGTTTTATGTCGTGCCAGATGAATGATGCCATCTTTGAGCAACAGAGTATCACGTTTAGCGGAGAGGAAAATATCTACAGAGCTATCGGGCGTAAGCTTACGTTTGATGGTTTTTACGCACTCACAGGGGCTGAGGACAAAGACAAGCTCCTCCCGACACTCAAAGAGGGCGAGGCTGCCTCACTGCAAAGTATCAAACCGACACAGCACTTTACAGAGCCGCCAGCACGCTTCTCTGAGGCTTCGCTTATCAAAAAGCTTGAGAGCGAGGGGATCGGTCGTCCTTCCACCTATGCGCCAACCATAGCGACGCTTAGCAACAGAACCTACGTGACTATCGAGAAAAAGCAAATCATCCCAACGGAGATGGCTTTTACGGTAACGGAGATTTTGGAGAAAAACTTTGCAAACATCGTGGATGTCTCTTTTACGGCAAACATGGAAGAGAAGCTAGACGAAGTAGCTGAGGGGCAAAGTGACTGGCAAAAACTGCTAAGCGATTTTTACGTTGACTTCTCACGCCAAGTTGAAGAGGGAAAAACAGCGATAGTATCTCTCAAAGTAGCAACACCACTTGGAAGAAACTGCCCAAAATGCGGTTCTGAGCTTCTTTTACGCTCTGGAAGATTTGGAGAGTTTATCGCATGTAGCGCTTACCCGAAGTGTAAATATACCGAGCAGGTAGAGGGCGAGAAAAAAGAGGAAAAAACGGGCGAAGCAAGCGGAGAGATTTGCGATAAATGCGGCAAAGAGATGGTGCTTAAGAGCGGAAGAAACGGACAGTTTTTGGCATGCAGCGGATACCCTGAGTGTAAAAACACAAAAAGCATCCAAGTAGAGCAAAAAACAAGCGAGACTCCCTGCCCTGATTGTGGCGGCAAGATAAGCCTGAAAAACTCTCGACGCGGACCGTTTTGGGGGTGCGAAAACTACCCTAATTGTAAATTTATCTCAAAGTTTGAACCATCCACCTATAAGTGTAAAGAGAGCGGTTGTGATGGTGCACTTGCAAAAAGAGTTTACAGAGGCAAAGAGGTTTATGAGTGCCTTAAGTGCAAAACAAAAACGCCAGCAGAAGAGATAGAGCAAAAATAGTGAAAATCGGCATCATTTCAGATACACACAAAAAACCAAAAAAAGCACAGCGTGCTATTGAGATGCTTTTGCATGATGGAGCGGAGTTTTTTATCCACGCTGGGGACATTGTGGATATCGAAGTGCTGCATCTTTTACATGAGAGCAAGACTCCCTATTTGGCTGTTTATGGCAACAATGATGCCCATTTGGCGCATTTTCACACACAGTTCAACCTTGTGCAAGAGCCTTACTACTTTGAGCTTGAAAAAACACGCTTTAAACTGATGCATCTCCCTTTTTACATGGCGCCTGATGCTGATGTGCTTGTCTTTGGACATACGCACGAGTTTTCGCTCCAATACACAAACAACACACTTTTTTTAAACTCTGGAGAGGTATGTGCAAGAAACAAACCGCTCTCAGAGTGGCTCATGCTTGAGCTTCAAGAAGATGTTTACCATATCACACGCTACACGCGTGCCAACAAAAGCGAGAGTATCGAGAGAGAAAATTTTACCTTTACGAGAGAGAAAAAATGAGCGAGAAGATATTTTTATGCTCCATCTGCAACATCAACAGTGGAACATGCAATGAAGATTGCAAGTTTTGTTCACAAAGTGTGCGCTATAAAGCTGACATTGAGCGCTACAAACAAAAAGATATCTCGCTTATCCTCAAAGAGGCACGTAGTGCAGAAGCGAGTGGTGCGCTTGGCTTTTGTCTGGTCACATCTGACAAAGGGCTTAATGATAAAACAGTTGATTTTGTCTGCTCTGTTGCCGAGGTTTTGACAAAAGAGACACCAAAACTCCGCCTTATCGCATGTAACGGCACGGCGAGTGTGGAGCAGCTCTTAACGCTCAAGGCTTCTGGCATCAAGGCGTATAACCACAACTTGGAGACTTCACGAAACTTTTACCCTCAAATCTGCACAACGCACTCTTGGGATGAGCGTTATGAGACATGCCAAAATGTCAATGAGGCGGGTTTAGTGCTTATCAGCGGTGGGATTTTTGGGCTTGGAGAGACACATGAAGAGAGGGTTTTGATGCTTGAGTCTCTTGCTTCTCTTCGCCCTGCTTCCGTTCCCATCAACTTTTATCACCACAATGAAGCGTTGCAACTCCAGCCAAACCCACTAAGTGTTGATGAGGCGTTGGCACTTGTCAAACTGACACGAGATATGCTTCCAGATGCGCAAAGAATCATGGTTGCAGGTGGACGTGGGTTGATGTTTGGCGCAAGAGAGGGCGAAATCTTTGCCCATGGTGCGAACTCCATCGTTATAGGCAACTATCTTACAACAAGCGGCAAGGCGATGGAGAGGGATTTGGAGATGCTTAAGTCTCTCAATCTTGCAATTGCTACATCTGTCTAGGCAAAGCGCATGAGTAGTTCTTCGCTCTTTATTGCGCTTGCTTTTTTGATTGTACTCTCTCCAGTTTTTTCAAAAATCACACGGCTTCCTGTAGTTGTAGTAGAGATTCTACTCGGTTCTATTGCCGTGTGGTTTGGTTTTTTAGATCCAAACAATGATGTTTTTAAATACCTCTCAAAGATAGGTTTTTTCTATCTGATGTTTTTAGCAGGGCTAGAGATAAATCTGAAAAATTTTGCTGCACAAAGAGGAAAACTGCTAAATAGTGCAATTCTCTATTTTATAACGCTCTACTCTCTCTCTATCGGAATTTACATACTTTTTGACCTCAATCCTGTTTACATCGTCATCATCCCAATCGTCTCGCTTGGAATGATTATGGCGCTTATAAATGAGTATGGCAAAAAGTTTAAATGGCTTGAAATCGTCCTTATCGTCGGTGTAATTGGGGAGATTATCAGTATCTCGGCTATCGTTATCTATGAATCTTTTATCCACAACGGTCTTGGTTTTGAACTTGTCAAAAATATCTTTATCTTTTTTATGGTTCTTTTTCTTATCTACCACTCTTTTAAGCTCTTAAACATTCTTTTTTGGTGGTTTCCAGAGCTTAGAACACTTATCATGCCAGAAGATGACTCCAAAGTAGAGAGTGTGCGCATAAGCGCTGCACTCTTTATCGTGCTCATCTCGATTATGAGTATTTTGCATATAGATATGGTTTTGGGGGCATTTTTTGCGGGCATCTATATAGCTAACTTTTTTGAACATAAAAAAGATTTGCCTCATACTCTACATAAAGTCGGTTTTGGTTTTTTAGTTCCTATCTTTTTTATCTATGTTGGGACGACAATGGACTTAAATATCATCTTTAGTGCAGAGATTCTCACTCACGCTCTGCTTATTTTAAGTGCTTTGGTTTTTGTAAGAGTTGTCAGTTCCTATATCGCCTATCGCGCGCATCTAAGCGGTATGGAAACTTTACTTTTGGCACTTGGTGACTCTATGCCACTTACCTTTATTATCGCCATTGCAACGATTGCCTATGAAGCGGCACTTATCTCAAAAAATGAGTATCTCTCTCTCATCGTAGCAGGGATGCTCTCGGGCATTATCATCATGAGCCTGCTTAAATTTCTCATATCTTATATCTATGAAAAAAAGGCGGAGTAAAAATGAAAATCTTTAAAACTATGTTGTTTGTATCTTTTTTTGCCTATTCGGTTTGGGCGCAAACCCCTTTTGTCCTCACGGGCATCAAGAGCTACTACCCCGTCGTTGAGCTTAACACCGACAAGATAGACGTGAAGCAAAAGCAAAAAATTCTCGACATGGTTGTACAAAAGTCCACAAATCTTGGCGTTGAGACCAAAAACTTCTCTACTCGTTCACTTGCTTTTCTTATCTCCTACATCGGAGTTGGCGACACGCTTGCTCTGAAAATTGAGCTGATGCTTGGCGAGAGCGTTATGCGTCTTGACACCAAAGAGGAGGTTTTTGTACTCTCTTACTTAAATGGACGCATTTTTGTTCCAGAAAATGGCGATGAGGAGCTTTTAGAGCATGCGGAGGAGCTTTTGGATATTTTTGCTGCACAATACAAGGAGGATAATTTATGAAAAAGATGTTTCTGTTTTTGACGCTTAGCGTTTTGCTTTTTGGCGATGGATACAAAGAGTTTGCACAAAACATGCAGTACGAGACAAACTATGAAAAAGCACTTGGCAGGGCAAAAGCGGAGGGTAAAAACCTTATGGTTCTCATGATAACCAACTACTGCCCGTGGTGTGCAAAGTTTGAGAAAAAAACACTTAGCGATGCGCAAATAGACGCAATGGTCAAGGCAAACTACATCCCTCTCATCATCAACAAAGAGGAGAAAAACTTCCCCTCTTTTTTAAATGCTCCGATGGTACCGACAACCTTTTTTGTCGATGCAAAAAATCAGAAAATCTTGCATGAGAGCGTTGGTTTTTCTAACAAAATCGATTTTGAAAATCTTTTAAAAACGCTCAAATAACACTATTTTCTTGGATGTGACAAGCGATGGCATAGCCGTGGTTTAACCCAAGTGCTATGCTTCCGCCTGACTCTTGGGTTATGTCTCCTGCTACAAAAAGTCCCTCTATGTTTGTCTCATAGTTTGCATCATGGACTGGTTTGCCGTCTTCTTCTTTTATGCCCGAACTTGCCAAAAATGCGCTTGGCGTTGTGCCTCCGATAGCGTAAATGACCCTGTCATAGATGCGGGGCTCTATGGTGTCAAAGTTGACTTTTACTCTTCCCTCTTCATTTTCTAGCGAAACTATGTCCACACCCAAAATCGCCTCGACCTCTTTATGCATGATAGCGTTTGCGATATCTCTTTGGTTGGTGGGATTGGCACGTCTAAAAGTCTCTCGTCTGTAACAGATGCTTACCTCATTTTTACCGCCCAAATCAACCGCATACTCGATGGCACTGTCGCCGCCACCCACCACAAGCACTCTCTCGCCGCCCATGCATGCCTCAAGCGTGTAGCCAACTCTGCCCTTTATCTCTAATGGGATTTTGTAGTCTGGTTTGTTTGGCTTGCCCATCCTGCCGATGGTTACGACTACATATTTTGCATTGATGCTTCCGCCTGCTACAAAAACTTCAAAGTACCCATCCCTTTTTTCTATCTTTTGCACCTCTGTATGGGTTTTTAGCTCCACGGAGTGGTGTGCCAAAATCTCGTCAAAAAAGTCCAAAGTACTCTCTTTTGTCCCATCCACAAAGTAGATACGTCCGTCAAGTTCGACCTTTTGCCCCTTCCAATCTTTGTCAACCCGCTTGTTGTCTTTGTAGTATTTTCGTATGGTGGAGTTATGATTTTGGTCTTTTTCAAGCAAAACGATATCTCGAATGCCTTGCAGATAACTCTCCACAGCAGTAGCGATTCCAGCAGGTCCTGCGCCAATAATGGCAAGATTGTACATATGGTTCATAAAAAATCCTTTAAAGTTTCTAGCCCTATTTTATACTATAATTCGCAAATGAAAATGAAAAATCTTTGCAACCATGTCTAAAGTCGATAACAAAACATTCTACTCCACTGCCATAGAGAAGTACGGCATAACAGCCAAAGGCGTAAACTGGCACTCCAAAGAGTCGCAAAAACTGCGCTTTGACATCATTTTGGAGATGTTGCCTCATGACATGAGCCTCTACAGCGTTGCGGATGCGGGGTGTGGGTTTGGGGATTTGTACCTCTATATGCAGAAGAAAAAGAGAACACCAAAAGAGTACATCGGCATAGATGCGTTGGTGGATATGTACTCTATCGCAAGTGAGCGGACTGGGTGCGAAATCATCGTTGCGGATATCTGTAAGGATGAACTCCCTCCTGCTGATTTTTACATTTGCAGTGGTGCTATGAATGTTTTGGAGGAGTTTGAGAGCTATCTTTTTGTGCAAAACTGCTTCAAATCTTCTCAAATCGGTTTTTGCTTCAATGTCCTTCATGGCGAGCAAAAGAGCCAAACTTACAACTATCTCACAACAGAGCAGATTATGCAGATGGCGAACCATTTGGGAGTAAAAGAGGTGATTTTGCGAGATGAGTACATGCAAGACGACATTACCGTTATGTTTTTAAAGGCGTAAAAATGTGTGCTGTTTTTGGGATTTTGGGTGAGCATGATGAGCATACCGCCAAAAGAGCACTTGCAACGCTTACGCACAGAGGACCCGATTTTTGCGGTGTTGTACAGCGTCAAAATCTCTTTTTCGCCCATCAGCTTCTTAGCATCATGGACAGTACCTGCGCCTCCAACCAACCGCTCACTCATGAGAAGATTTTACTCTCGTTTAACGGGGAGATTTACAACTTCAAAGAGCTTCAAGAGGAGCTAAAAGAGGGTTTTGCCTTTACATACGCAAACGAGAGTGAGGTTCTCATCGCCGCCTATCTCAAATGGGGCGTGGAGTTTGTAACGCACTTGCGTGGGATGTTTGCTATCGCACTTTTAGATGATGAAACGCTCTACCTTTTCCGTGACAGACTAGGCAAAAAACCGCTCTTTTACCTCCATAACAAGGCATTTATCTTTGCTTCGGAGATAAAAGCACTTCTTCCTTTTTTGCACAAAACAGAGATGGACGGCGATGCGCTTTTGAGTTATCTCTCCTTTTTGGCACCCACTCCGCCCTTTACTTTTTTTAAAGGTATCAAAAAACTTGGAGCGGGTGAGTACCTTGTTTACAAAAATGGTGCATTTGAGATAAAGCGATATTTTGACCTGCTAGATGCAAAACCAAACCTCATTACCGACAAAGAAGAGGCAGTTTTTCGGGCGCGAGAACTACTTGAAGAGTCTATAAATATGCGCCTAAACGCCGATGTACCCATGGCATCGCTCCTCTCTGGCGGTATTGACAGTGCGGCGATAAACGCTTTTGCCATAAAAAACGGAGTAAATCTTCAAACCTACACTCTGGGCTACAAAGAGTTTACAAAGTACGATGAACGGCAAAATGCGCAAGAGAGTGCAGAGCTTCTGGGCGTGAAAAACAGGGAAGTTGTCATAGGACAAAAAGAGTTTTCAGAGGCAAGCGAGCGGGTTTTGGAGACCCTTGACGAACCGCTCAACGACCCCGCCGCCATCCCTCTTTACCTCCTTTTTGAGCAG
>CAXNED010000045.1:0-8302 GCA_964201385.1 Sulfurimonadaceae bacterium
AGCAACAATTAATCTTCTATGCTTCATAATGATAGTTAAGGTTATGAGTGTAACCCAAATTTTTCTACAAAAGGAGTTCTTATGAAAAGAGCTGGTTTTACTATGATAGAGTTGATTTTCGTAATCGTTATTTTAGGTATTTTGGCTGCAGTTGCGCTTCCGAAGTTTATTGGTGTTTCTGAGCAGGCACGTAATAGTAAAGTTGAGGCTTTTGTGGGTACTATGAATAGAACAGTTGGTCCAACACTGTGGTCAAAGTCTATATCGGGTACAACAAATGGTCTAGTTACAACATTATGTGATACGTCAGCTGAGTTATTAGAGTATGTTGATGCAATTCCAGAGGAGTTAAGTATTCAAAATGATTGTTCATTTGATGCCAATGCTACTGCTGGTGGTAAGTTTGGTGTAGATTTCCAAGATGGAAATGCTACAAGTGCTCCTAAATGGAGAGTTTCTTCTACTACAACGGGTGCTGCGACGACTTGGTAAGTTTCCTCGTTTTCCTCGTTCCACCTCTCCTGAGGTGGAATGCATATATGATGGTAGTTATTTTCAAGTTATTTTAGAATAATTTTAAAATTATTACTCAAGGTTTTTTTATGAAACGCACGCGCGCATTTACTGTTATTGAGCTTATCTTTGTTATCGTGGTTCTTGGCATACTTGCGAGTGTTGCACTTCCAAGGTTTGGTGCCGTGCGGGAGCAAGCAGACATCGCCAAAGGCAAAGGAGATGTCGCAACCATCAGAGCTGGCATAGTCAATGAGCGTCAAACAAGACTTATAAAAGGGGATGCAAGTTGGATAACCGCCGCAAACTTAGATACTGCTGGTGGGCTTTTTGGCGGAGTACTTACGCAAGGCTTTACAAGCAGTAGCACTTCAGGCAAGTGGGATGATGGAGGAGATGGAGTGGACAATGGCACATACCGCTACTATGTTGGCTCAATTCATACAGATTTCGTGTACGAAGATACCAATGGCACATTCAAATGTACGACGGGTACTTACTGCAATCAGCTAAAAGAATAGACTTCTTGCAAACCAAAGATCCTGAATCAAGTTCAGGATGACGGTTTCTTGTTTGCAGACTACGACAGCAACTCACAATAAACACTCCCACGCAAGAGCATGGGAGCGAGAAAAATAAAATTGATTTTGACATTGTGAATAAAATCGAATATAATAGTTCTTTTATATATTTACATTGGAGTTAGTGATGAAAACTTTAACGATGAGAGTTGATGACTCTATCTATGAAATGATAAAACTTGCTGCCGATGGGCAGAGAAGAAACATCTCCAATTTTATAGAATTTGCTACGATGCAGTATCTTTCATCATCTCAGTATGTTAGTGAGAGTGAAATGAGTGACAAAAAGTTGGTAGATACGCTAAGGGATAGCGACTTTTATCAAACAAAAGCTTACTTTCAAGAGTGTTTAGAAGATATGCAAAGTGGTGAGGCGGAGCTTTTATCTCAAGAAGAGTACAAAAAAGAGATGCATGTTTTTATGAATGATTTAAAATCAAAATATGCAAATCATTAGAAATAAAAAATATTTAAAAAAGATTCAAACTATCCTTGCGTTTATCGCCAGAGGGAGTATAAATCAAGCTGTTAAATTTCAAAATGAACTTGATGAACATATTGAAAATTTAGTGTTTATGCCATATAAATTTCGTAAATCAATCTACTTTGAAGATGATAGCATAAGGGATTTGGTTTTTAAAGAGTATGTTGTCCCGTATAAAATTGATATGGAAAATAATAAAATCTTTCTTATCGGAATCAATAAATATCAGAAAAGTTTATAAAAACCTTTGAACTACTATAACATCGCACTTCTCAACTCTCCGCTAGAACCATTAACCTATAAAAGTCAGTATGCCCTCTCTCTTGGTACAAAAGTAACCGTTCTTGTGCGGGGTAAAGAAGTGGATGGTGTTGTTGTGGCGGTGTGTGATGAGCCGTCGTTTGTGTGTTTGGAGATTTTAGAGAGTAGCGGTTTTTGTTATGCACCGCAACAGTTGGAAATCGCAACTTTCTCTCGTTCCCACGGTCTCCGTGGGAATGCAGACAACGACAGTAACTCACAATAGACACTCCCACGCAAGAGCATGGGAGCGAGAAAAATAAAATCCATTTTGACATTCTGAATAAAATCGAATATAATAGTTCTTTGATATATTTACATTGGAGTTTGTAGTGAAAACAATTCAGCTTGAAATTGAAGATAATTCTTTAGATATGTTTTTGTCTTTGATAGGTAGTTTTAAAGAAGGGATTATAAAAAAGTTTAAAATTGATGATGTTGATGTTAGAAGCGATTTTGAAGCAGTTGCAAAAGAGCTTGAAAGTATAAAAAATAAGAAATATCAGCCTACGAATGCAAGAGAATTTTTAAATGACTTATAAAGTCGGTTTAATCGAAGAATCAAAAAAAGATATTAAAAATCTAGCTAAAAAATACCCTCTTGTACAAAAAGATATGTTGACGCTTGTTGGTAGTTTGGAGGTTGATCCTGTGGGTGCAGGAGTTCATCTCGGGAAAAACATCTATAAAATAAGACTAAAAAACAGTAGTGTAAAAAAGGGAAAAAGTGGCGGTTTTAGGGTTATCTACTATGTTGTCACTGAAGAGTTTGAAGTTCTAATCTTGAAAATATACTCAAAAAATTATATGGATAGCATCTATGATGCAGAAATTATTAAGATTCTTGCAAGAGTGCTTGAGAAGTGATTTTTGTACAAAATAAAAACCTTTGAACTACTATAACATCGCACTTCTCAACTCTCCACTAGAACCATTAACCTATAAAAGTCAGTATGCCCTCTCTCTTGGTGCAAAAGTAACCATTCCTGTGCGGGGTAAAGAGGTGGATGGTGTCGTTGTGGCGGTGTGTGATGAGCCGTCGTTTGTGTGTTTGGAGATTTTAGAGAGTAGTGGTTTTTGCTATGCACCAAAACAGTTGGAAATCGCAACTTTTATGGCTTCGTACTACTTTTGCTCACTTGGCGAAGCGCTTGGGGTAATGGTGGCGTATGAGTGTGGTATGCATTCCCACGCGGAGCATGGGAACGAGAGGCAATCTACCATACAGCTCTCAGACAAACAAAACGAAGCGTTGGAGTTTTTGAAAAAACATCCAGTTTCTTTGCTTTTTGGCGATACGGGGAGTGGG
The DNA here is from genome assembly GCA_964201385.1 of Sulfurimonadaceae bacterium. GTDB lineage: Bacteria > Campylobacterota > Campylobacteria > Campylobacterales > Sulfurimonadaceae > Sulfurimonas. The sequence continues at coordinate 3,188 of CAXNED010000045.1, forward strand.
AAAACAGAGATTTATATGCGCTACTTTGAAGAGATGCTTTTGCAAAAAAAGCGTTCCATCTTTCTTATGCCTGAAATCTCGCTAACGCCGCAGATGAGCAAGCGGCTTAAGCTTCATTTTGGTGAGAGCGTTGTTTTTTGGCACTCTAAACTGCCACCTGCTCAGAAGAAAAAAGCACTTGCGGCTATCCGTGATGGAAGTGCTATGATAGTTGCAGGACCACGTTCGGCTCTCTTTTTGCCGATTGAAGATTTGGGACTTGTGGTGGTGGACGAGGAGCATGACGACAGCTACAAATCCTCCTCACGTCCCCGCTACAATGCACGAGACATCGCCATCTATATGGGGAAAGTGCATAATGTGCCTGTTGTGCTTGGGAGTGCGACGCCGAGTTTGACTAGCTATGTCAAGTTTCCCCATTTTAGGCTTAAAGGCGGCTATTTTCGTGCAAAAAAAGAGTTTGTCTATGAGAGAAGTGTCGAGACGCTCTCACCGCTTGTGGTGCAGTATCTGCAAAAAAGTGTGGAACAAAAAGAGCAGTCCATCCTTTTTCTCCCTACGCGTGCGAACTTTAAGTATCTTATTTGCGGGGATTGTGGCTATACGTACAAGTGTGTTTTTTGTAGCGTGGGGATGAGTGTTCATCAAAAAAACCGCTCTCTAAAGTGCCACTACTGCAACTTTGCACAAGCCATACCGCAAAAGTGTTCAGAGTGTGGGAGTGAGCATCTGGTGAGTTCAAGACTGGGAACGGCGGAGGCACTTAGAGAGGTGCGAGAGCAGATAGGTGAAGCCAGAGTAGAGCAGTTTGACAGAGATACCATTACGACGGCAAAAAAGCTTGAGCAGATGTTGGAGCGATTTAACACTAAAGAGATAGACATCCTCATCGGAACACAGATGCTTAGCAAGGGGCATGACTACCATGGGGTGGCGTTGGCGGTGGTTTTGGGGATGGACAACATGCTGGGCATGCCAGACTACAGAGCGAGAGAAAAAGCGCTCTCCACGCTTATACAAGTAGCGGGACGCAGTGGTCGCAAAGAGAGTGCAAAAGTGCTTGTTCAAAGCTTTAATGAGGAGTTTTTTAAAACTTTTGTACAAAACTATGAGGCATTTTTAGAAGAAGAAAAAGAGTACCGCAAGGAGCTTTACCCGCCCTACAAAAAGCTTTGCAGAGTTCTTTTTTCACACAAAAACGGAGTGAAGGCGCAAGATGCTATGCATGAGATGGTGGAGCGCTTACGTGCGTTTGCAAGTGTTGAGATTGTCGGTTTTGGGAAGTGCGGCATCGAGAGAGTGGCGGACAAGTACCGTTTTGAGATACTTTTGCGTTCAGATAAGAGCACGGATATCATCAAGGCGGTGAGTGCGTGTAAAGGCGCTCTTGCTGAGGTAGATATGGACCCAGTGGAGTTTGGTTAGGTAAGAGACTTAACTCGTTGGAGCGGACTGCTCATGTTTGGTCTCGTCTTTGTCAAAAAAGTAGCAGACGTTTTCTGGCATGGAGGCTCTTATAAATTTGGTCTCGTTGGTGACATGGAGGTCTATATCTTTGTCGTAGGTTGCTTTAAGTTTGAAAAATGCTTCTCTCTCTTTGGCTGAAATCTTTTTGGTAGCGACTTGCACAACACGCAACGGGTCGATAGCCTCGCCATCTTTGTAGAGACCAAAATGAAGATGCGGTCCAGTGGAGAGTCCTGTGCTTCCGACATAGCCGATGACCTCCTCTTTTTGGACGCTTGAGCCATTTTTCAGCCCTTTTTTAAAAGAGTTTTGGTGTGCGTAAAGCGTAAGGTACCCATCGCTGTGTTGAATCTTGGTAACTTTTCCATACCCTGCTGAGTCTCCCACAAAGACCACTCTGCCATCTCCTGCTGAGTAGATGGGCGTACCACGTCCTGCAGCATAGTCAACACCAAGATGCGCACGGTACTTTTTGAGGATTGGGTGAAATCTTTTTTTTGTAAATTCGGAGGATATTCTCGCATTTTTTACAGGATTTCCTAAAAAATAGCCTTGAAGAGAGCTTCCGTCTTGGTTGTAGTATCTCTCATCAGCACCTAGATAGACGTAATGTCTTTTACCATGTACTTCTATCATGGAAGCTTTGAGTGTGGGCATAGAAAAGGGTTGTCCTAAACGGTACTTCTGCTCATAAAGCATGGCAAGCGTGTCCCCTTTTTTGAGGTCTCTTTTGAAGTTGAGAGAGTTTTGAAACCCCTCTACAAAAATAGTGGCGAGTTTTTTGGAGCCTGTCTCACCCAGTATGTCTTGATAGGGAGAGTTTTGGATTTTGATGATAAAAGCTTCTGTTTTTGTTTCACTGATGATGGGAATCGTCTCGAAAAAATAGGCATCTTTGTGTTTGTAAATGTGGATTTGTAGCTCTTCGTTGAGGGGGATAAAAACTTGTAAAATGGAGCCGTCTTTTTCACGTGTCTCTTTGCAGCCAACGCCCGATATAATCTCTTCTGTGAGCTGTTTTTCATCTTCATCGAGGTTGTAAAAAAGAGGTTTGAGAGGAAGCTTGTTTCTCTCTAAAAAAGAGATATACGTCTCGCCGTTGCTCCATCGAAAGGTCTCAACGCGCGCCCCAAATAGGGATGTTACTAAAAATAAAAAGAGGAATAATCGTATCATACTAGAAAACCTTATACCAAATGCCATTAAATATGTGTCTAATAAATAAAAGAGAAGCTATTAGCTATGAGGCGTGTCTTTGCAGGACTAACTGGTTAATCCAAAAAGATACAACGAAGTAGATGATAGCTTCTCTTTTACCCGCAGGGCGATTGTATTGTACGCCACTGTTTCGTTACAACTTTTTGAAGCTACTCGTAGCGTCTTCAAAGTTGCGCCTCACATTGACATACAATACAATCGTTTATTAGACACATATTTAATGGCATTTGGTATTAACTATGAATTTTGAAAAATAATTTTAAAACTTTAACAAAATTTGCCTTAGTGTGAGGTTTGTTTGCTATAATCGCAGCATATTATTTGTAAAGTGGAAAAAAAATGAAGCATGTATTTTTATGGGTTCTTGCGGTGTTACAACTCTTTGGAGCTGTCGTACAATCTCCTGTAATCGGGGTAAATGAAGATGCAACCCAAGTAACGATTCAGGTAGATAAGATTGATGTGGGTGTTAGCGGTTTTGTGGTTCAGACCATTGCAGATGGCAAAAGAAGCATTGTTGCAAGCGCACTGGTTGAGAGCTTTGACGCAAGTACAAAAAAAGCAAAACTCTCCATAAGTGAGTATGATGCGCTTAGTAGTGGTGCATTGCCAAAAGGAAAGTGGAGTGTCAAGGTCGGAGATGAGGTTGTTTTGGCTTTTGGCTACACTAGAGGGCTTTTGATAGCTCCAAGCGAGGAGATTTACTACAGAATCACAAAGAGTTCTGCTCTTCAATGGGTGCATCCAGACCTTTTTGCAACACTGCTCTCTTTCAATGGACACCCGACACCGCTAAGAAGTGACTTTGCGCAGATGAGCATCGATAGTTCAGTGGGGCTTGTTTTTCTCTTTTTGCAAAACAAGGTATTTACGCTTGATGCAAAGAGTTTTAAGATTTTAGCTATTACAGATGCGAAAGTAGAGCAAAAAGAGACAAAACTTCCGTTTTATACCAGAGTTGAAGAGATTGAGGCTAATTGGTGGGGAGAGGGAAGTGATGAGCTTGAGGAGTATGAGCCGTACTATTATGAACTGATGGTAGAGGCAAATCGTAACCATAAAGAGCTTTATGAGATACTAAAGAGCGGTGGCGAGAGATTTGAAGATTTGCTTGAAGAGTTTGATTTTGAAGGGAAAAAAGATGATAGAAAAAAGACATTTGGACTATTTTAGTCAAGTAGTAGGAAGCGAAAATATCTATAGCGACAAAGCGCATCTTATCGCTTACTCTTATGATGCGACACGTGAGCATTTTGAGCCTGATGCGGTTGTGTTTCCTAGAGATGAAAATGATATTAGCCAGATTTTGAAGTACTGTAACGAACATCGTATCATTCTTGTTCCTCGTGGTGCAGGAAGCGGTTTTACAGGCGGCGCACTTCCAAGCAGCGGCGGTATCGTCCTTGCTATGGAAAAACACATGAACAAAATCCTAGAGATTGACATGAAAAACATGGTGGCAGTCGTGCAACCAGGGGTTATAAACATGGAGCTGCAAAAAGCGGTTGAAGAGGTGGGACTTTTCTATCCGCCAGACCCTGCAAGTCAAGAGTACTCTAGCATAGGTGGCAATGTAAGCGAAAATGCTGGCGGTATGCGTGCGGCGAAGTACGGCATCACGAAAGATTATGTGATGGCGACACGTGCAGTTCTTCCTAACGGCGATATCATCAAGGCGGGCAAGCGCACTATCAAGGATGTGGCGGGTTATAACATCAGTGGGATTTTGATAGCCTCTGAGGGGACTTTGGCGGTTTTGACCGAGATAACTTTGAAGCTTATCCCAAAACCAAAGATGACAAAAACAGCGATGGGAATCTTTGGAAGTGTCGGCGAGGCGATGAATGCGGTCTATAAAACAATGGCAAGCGGTATCACGCCTGTTGCGATGGAGTTTTTGGACAACCTTACCATACGAGCGGTGGAGCAGACTTACAAAAAAGGGCTGCCTGTAGATGCGGGTGCGCTTTTGGTAACGGATGTGGATGGAAACTTAGAAGTGGATTTGGACTTTCAACTTGCGCAAATCGAGAAGGTGTTTAAAGAGAACGGGTGTAGTGAGTTTAAAATCGCAAAAGATAAGCAAGAGGCATCTGACCTCTGGTTTGCAAGACGCAACGCTTCTCCATCACTGAGTGTTTATGGAAGCAAAAAACTCAATGAAGATGTAACAGTGCCACGCTCTGCACTCCCTGAACTTTTAGAGAGGTTTTATGCGATAGCCCAGAAGTACAATGTCAAAATCCCATGTTTTGGACATACGGGCGATGGCAATGTACACACAAACGTCATGGTGGACGGCAAAGACCCAGAGCAGGTAAAAATCGCTTACCAAGCCATAGAAGAGGTGTTTCAAGCAACGATTGACTTAGGCGGAACGCTTAGTGGAGAACACGGCATAGGACTTGCAAAAGCACCTTACATGAAGAT
>CAXNED010000046.1:0-8235 GCA_964201385.1 Sulfurimonadaceae bacterium
GATAGTGAAGCGTTTTTTCTCTTGTAAGATTGGTTTTAAGGTTTGCTGCGATTATCATCTGCTTACTTCTGAACCATCAAAGAAGCCACACCTGGTAAAATCTTGCCTTCTAAAAGCTCCAGTGAAGCCCCGCCGCCTGTTGAGATAAATGTCATCTCCTCATCCACGCCGATTCTCTGTACCAAGTCCGCTGTATCGCCCCCACCTACAACTGTTGTTGCATAGCTGTCTGCCACAAAGTGCGCTATTTTGTTAGAGCCTCTTGCGAACTTCTCCATCTCATAAACGCCCATCGGTCCGTTCCAAAGAATCGTCTGGACATCATTTAAAACTTCTCTATAAAGTCTCACTGTTGCAGGTCCAATATCTAGCCCCATCCAACCCGATGGTATCTCTTGTGATGGAACAATCTTGCTTATTGTGTCTTCAGAAAACTTCTCAGCCGCTACAACATCAATAGGAAGATAGAACTTCACACCAAGTCTCTTTGCTTCTTCTAAAACACGTCCTGCTTCATCAAGCAAATCATCCTCAACAAGAGAAGCCCCTATGTCATAACCGAGGTGCTTTAAAAATGTAAACGCCATTCCCCCGCCGATAAGTATCTTGTCCACTTTTGGAAGAAGGTTGATAAGCGCTTCAAGTTTTCCTGAAACTTTACTTCCGCCAACGATTGCCGCAAAAGGGCGTACAGGATTTTGGATGATTTTGCCTAAAAACTCTATCTCTTTTTGAAGCAAGAAGCCCGCCGCTTTGTGTTCGTTGTCAAAATAGCGTGTGATGCCCTCTACAGAAGCGTGTGCACGGTGGCTTACACCAAAAGCGTCATTGATGTAAAACTCAGCCATTGAAGCGAGTTTTTTGGAAAGTTCCTCACTGTTTTTTGTCTCACCTGCTTCATAGCGAAGGTTCTCAAGCATCAAAATCTCGCCCTCTTTGAGTGCTTCTGACTTTGCAAGGGCATCCTCTCCAACAACATCATTCGCAAGAATAACTTCACGTTTAAGAAGCTGCTGAATTCTCTTTGCTACGGGAGCGAGTGAGTACTTTGCAACAACTTGTCCCTCAGGGCGACCAAGGTGTGATGCCAAAATAACTGCACAGTTTTGATCCAAACAGTAGTGAATCGTTGAAATTGCCGAACGGATGCGGCGATCATCAGAGATGTTGCCAAACTCATCCATCGGCACGTTAAAATCACATCTGATAAAAACTTTTTTGCCCGCTAAGTCTAAATTTTTGATATTTAAAAGTTCCAAAGTTGCGTCCTATTTGCTGATATGAAGTGCCATGTCGATAAGTCTTGTGGAGTATCCCCACTCGTTGTCGTACCATGCCATGATTTTTACCATGTCGCCGTCAATCACTTGCGTCAAATCCTCAGCAACGATAGAGCTGTATGCAGACCCCACAAAATCTTGAGAAACACGCATCTCTTTATCCATCAAGATAATGCCCTTGAGTGTTGTTTGCGCCGCAGTGTTAAATGCTGCCGCTACTTCCTCTTTTGTTACTTTTCTCTTCACAATAACATTTAAGTCAACCATAGAGACGTTAGGTGTCGGAACACGCACGCTCTGTCCATGAAGTTTGCCTTTGAGTTGAGGAAGTACCAAACCGATAGCTTTTGCCGCACCAGTTGTTGTTGGAATCATGTTGATAGCTCCAGCACGTGCGCGGCGCTTGTCTTTTGAGTGTTTAACATCTAAGATATTTTGGTCATTTGTATAGGAGTGGATAGTTGTCATAAGCCCTTTTTCGATACCAAAAGCGTCATCAAGCACTTTTGCGATAGGTCCTAAACAGTTTGTAGTACATGAAGCATTTGAAACGATGCTTTGTCCCGCATAAAGATGCTCATTTACGCCAATAACAAATGTTGGAGTGTCGTCTTTTGCTGGAGCTGAAAAAAGAACTTTTTTAACACCGTTGTCGATATGAACTTGAGCATCATCTTGACTTAAAAAGACACCAGTACACTCTAAAACCATATCAGCTCCGCACTCAGCAAATTTAAGTTTTTTTGGGTCACGGTCGCTAAATACTCTGATTTTTTGCCCATTAATCGCAATATGGTCTGCATCAATCTGCACCACTTCAGCGCCAAATGTTCCATGAACAGAGTCGTTTTTGAGAAGATAGAGCATCATGTCCATACTCGCAGTGTCGTTTATAGCCACCACTTCCACATCATCTCTTGTTGCAGCTATGCGTGCGACACAGCGACCGATTCTACCAAATCCGTTAATTGCTATCTTTAATGCCATACTCTATTCCTAAATTAAAAAGATGGGCAATTTTACCTAAAATTAGTTATAATTCGCTTTAAATATGGATACGATTGCACTTTTTGGCGGCTCTTTTGACCCGCCTCACATCGGACACGAGGCTGTTGTCAGGGCTTTAAAAAATTTTAAAGATATTGACAAAATTATCATCATGCCGACATTTTTAAATCCTTTCAAATCAAGTTTTCATGCACCTGCACCCTTAAGAGTGGAGTGGCTTAAAGAGATTTTTTGTGATGATGAAAATGTTGTCATTTCAGATTTTGAAGTTTTACAAAAGAGACAAGTTCCAACGATAGAGACCGTGGAGCATCTGCTTGAGAGTTACAAAAAAATCTATCTCATCATAGGTGCCGACAATCTCGCAAAACTGCATCTATGGAAGAGTTATGATAGGCTTAAAGGGCTTGTTACATTTGTTGTAGCCTCACGAGAAAATATCGAGATTCCACAAGAGTTTCTTACACTTCATGTTGCCGTAGATATCTCCTCAACTCGCTTAAGAGAGAAGATGGAGATATCAAAACTGCCAAAAAAATGCGCAACGCAAATATATAACTTTTACAAGGAAAGCAATTGCAAAACAGAATAGAAAACATTACAGAGGTTTTGGATAAAAACAAAGCAGAAAACATAGAGGTTTTTGACCTTAGAGAGAAAAATTACTTCGTTGATTATGCGATTATCGCCTCTTCTTTAGGTTCAAAACACACATTTGCTCTTTTAGATCACCTCAAAAGAGATTTAAAACCAGCTGAAACGTTCAATGCTATTGATGAGAGCAGTGACTGGATAGTTGTGGATTTGGGCGATATCCTCATCCACATCATGACACCAGAGTATAGAGTGAAGTACGATATGGAGAGTTTTTTAAGCGCTCTTGCCGATGGCAAAGAGGGAATGACTCGCTAAACTTTCTTCTTAATTGGTAGCAGAGGAGAGTACCTCGCTATCAATCTTTTGTAAAATATCTCTATAGTCATAGATAGCATCTACATAACGCACTGCTTCGCTTCCTCTTGCATAACCATGTTTAAGTGTTTTATAGTACTTCTTTTGTGAAAGAAGCGGTAATGCTACTTTTAAATCTGTCCAACTGTTCTGGTTTAGCCCTATCTGCTGTGCCAGTTTTTGAGCATCCAAAACATGTCCAAGACCCATATTGTAAGCAGCAAGAGCAAATTTTAGACGGTCTTCACCTGCTACTTCCATGGAGATGCTCTTTAGCATCTCTTGGAGATGTTTTGCTCCTCCTAAGACACTCTCTTTTGGATCTGTTCTATCTTTTACACCGAGCAAATCTGCAGTATTTTGCGTGAGCATCATCAGCCCTCTTACACCAGTATAGCTAACAGCATTTGGATTCCATTGAGATTCTTGGTAAGAGAGTGCGGCTAGAGCAGAGTATGGTATGTTGTACGTTCCTGATGCCTCTTTGAAGTAGCGTTCATATTTTGGAAGGCGTGTTTTGATGCGCTCTTGAAACATAACCGTATCATAGTAATCAAAAAAGAGAACATAACTATAGTAGTGGTCTTTTAGTCGTGCCATTTCACCGCTTTGGTTAAAAGAGTTAAACCACTCGTACATATCTGCTTTGAGCATATCTGATTCGGGTGCTAAAACCCATGCCTGCTGTCTTCTGTTGCTTACGTCAAATGCCAACTCTATATTTTTGAAATAGCGTTGGTTGAGCGCATAGATGTTAGAATCAACGATGGTACAATCTATCTCATGCGTGTCCACCTGTGCGATAAGCTCTTCAGTTGAAAATTCAGGCGAGTAGGTTGCGTTAATCTCAAATCCATCTTTTTTGAGCTGCTCTATCGTCTCGCTGTAGCTTGTATTCTCGCCGACAACGATGTTTAGATGCGATAAATTGTCCGTATTTTTTGGAAATTTTCCACTTCCTTGCAAAGATTTGCTACAGATAAGCTGTTCTTGCGCTTCAAAATAGGAGGGTCCAAAACTGAAGCTTTTTTCTCTCTCCTCTGTTTTTGTCAAAGAGGCAGAGGTAATATGAATATCTGGATTTTTACCCAGTTCCAACGCCTCTTTTACGGTATTTGCGGTTGTAATGTTGAGTTTGACACCAAGATGAGTTGCGTAGGAGTTTAAAAGGTCATACTCAAAACCCTTTGGTCCATCCGAGCCTATATAGTATGTTGAGGGGGAGTTGAGAAGTACAACATTTAAAGCACCCTCTTTTTGTATTTTTTTAAGCGTTGAATTTTTTATGATTTTATGTCCATCTTCGTACAGAGCATGACCCATCCAACCAAAAAGAAAGAAACTCATCGCAAAGAGAGCAACTGTTCCTTTACTCATATATTTTTCTATTATCATCTTGCATCCTTACGCAAATATAAACCGATTGATTCCATCTTCATACTCATGCGCGAGCACCTGCGTGTGCGCTTTCAAGATAGAATCGACAAGATAAAGCCCAAGTCCAAAGCTGTTCTTAGAAGGGTTGTCTTTTGTAAAAGGCTCTATGTAGTACTGTAAAGGATGCGCTATGCACGCCCCTTTGCTCTCAAAAACAAGTTCGCCATTTTTGATAAGAATCTTGACATGCGCATCGGTGGAGTATTTGATACCGTTGTCTATCATGTTTTTTATCGCTGTTGTGTAGAGTCTGTAGTTTGCGTTTATCTTCTTAGTTGGGTCAACCTCGACACTTATGCTATCATCCTCCACCATTGCCATATCGATAGCACCGTCGATGATATCGATAAGGCGGTACTCTTTAAACTCAGCTTTATCTCCAAGACTTGTAACCTCTTCGATAAGTGCAAACTCGTTGACAAGCGACTCTAGGCGTCCAAAAATAGAGCTAAATCTGTCACGCTGTTTTTGAGATTCTAGCATTTGTGTTGCTATCGTTCCCTTTGCTATGGGTGTTTTGAGCTCATGCATGATGTTTCGTAAAAAGAGGGTACGTGACTCAAGGATGATATTTATCTTCTCGCGGGTTGCTTCCAGTTCGTTTGCCACAAGCGCTATCTCATCGTGTCCGTTTGTCTTAAAAGAGATGTTCATATCGCCATTTCCATAGAGAGCTATCTTTTTTCTAAGTCTGATAAGCGGTCTTAACCTACGCAAAATCAAAACAAAAGAGATAAAAATAATAGAGATAATAATCAGATAAGGAGAGACTACGCTCCAGTATTTGTAAGGCTTTAGCTCCTCGTCAAGGATGATAACGGAGGCATTGGGCGATTGGATATAAAAGTAGATTTTTTTGTTAAACTCCAGCATCGTTGCAGTTAGGTCGGTTACAACACGCTGTGTGTAAAAACCATTTCCAGAGAAGAGAAGTGACGCATTGACGTTTTGAAAATCTTTTTTTCTAAGTGTTTTTGCATTTTTTAAGATAACCATCGCATCGGCTTTTTGTTTTATGAGGACAAAATTGTAAACAGCAAGATTTGCCTCAAGCATAATCTCTGAGTCCTCTTTTTGCTGATACTGCTGATAAATTTGCGTGATAATGGCGTGTTTTGTAAAGATGTTGTTGATGTAGTTTTGTTTGTTCAGTTGAAAAAATTTCCAAAAAACAGCGCTTACACTCACGAGCGTCACCGTGAGTGCAAAAAGGACAGTGATTAAAACGGCATGTTTGCGCAAATGAGAGCTACTTTAAGAGCTTGTAGCCAACGCCTCGAACAGATTCGATAAGCGCTTTGTCTCCGAGTTTGTTTCGGATGCGTCCCACCATAACGTCGATGCTTTTGTTGGAGGAGTCTTCATTTATGGCGTTGACATTATGAATCAAATCTTCTCTTGAGACTACCAACCCCTGCTTTGCAATCATATAGGAGAGTATGCCAAACTCTGCATTTGTGAGGTCGATATTTCTGCCTTTGTAGGTTATCATCATCGAAGAGAGGTCACACTTAAAGTCGCTTTTTGACTCCTCTTTTTGCTGTGATTTTGCCTCATAGCGGCGAAGAACTGAGTGTATGCGCGCTTCTAGCTCCCGTGGGTCGTAGGGTTTTGGGATGTAGTCATCCGCACCAAGTTCAAGTGCTTTGACTTTGTCTGTTACATCACTTCTAGCTGAGGAGATAATGATAGGGATATCCTGACGTTCACGTATCGCCTCACAAACCTCCAGCCCGTCCATCCCTGGCAACGTCAAATCCAAAATAACAAGGTCAAATGGCTCTAACTTCAAGATGCTAACCGCTTTAAAAGGGTCATCCTCCGTAATAATCTTAAAATCAAACTGCTCAAGATACTCTGTGAGAATCTCCGCAAGTTCCAAATCATCTTCAATCATCAATATTTTTTTCATTCTAAAACCTATGCAAGTGATTTTTTAAGTTCTGCTACAAACTCTGTGATATCGTCATGAAGCGCTTGAAGATCCTCTTCATGTCCTACCTCATCCGCCAAAATCTGCGAGACTATGTCATAAGTGACGATATCTTTGTCTCGTGTCATGTCAACAAGCTGTGAATAGACGGAGATGGCGCACTGTTCGCCTTTGATGGAGTCTTGCAAGATGCTTACAACATCAAAATCTTTTGGTTCTTCATAACCACAACGAGAGTGCGTAAACCACTCTTTTGGGTTAAGTAGCGGAGTACCGCCAAGCTGGATAATTCTATCTGCAACCATCGTCGCATGTCTTAGTTCATCTGCTGCATGCTGATTGAGTTCAAAAATCGCCGCATCTTTCATGATGCCTTTGACAACTTTTGCCTCGATGAAGTACTGGTAGTGTGCCAGCCACTCATCTGCATAAGCTCTGTTGAGTACTGCGATAATTTCGCTTACTTCTAAGCCTTTGATAATCGAATTTCCAAACTTTGCCATAACGAACTCCTAAAAATTTAAGTAAATAGCCTAGCAACATTGTAAGCAATAAATGCTAACGTATAAGCAACAATGGAAGTAAACGCTAAAAGATAGAAGAAGTATTTTATATGTCCTGCCTCTTTGGTAAAGACGGTTGAAGCCGCCAAACAAGGCAAGTAAGTCATAACCACAAAGATAAAAGCTACCGCTGAGGGCATAGGGATGTTTTGTGAGATAATCTCTTTGAGTGAACCGTTTTGCTCATCCACCTCATCGCCCAGTGAGTACAAAACACCAAGTGTGGAGACCACAACCTCTTTTGCCGCAAGTCCCGTCTGCAGAGCAACACTCATCTTCCAGTCAAACCCAAGCGGTGCAAAAATCGGCTCTGAAAACTTCCCGATTTGTCCCAGATAACTCTGCTCCAAATTTGCTTGAGCGAGGGAGTTTGCGAGCGTTCTCTTCTCATCCTCGCTTGTAGCATTTTGGATTTTTTGTGCGTAACTCTCCTCTAGTGCAAGGTTATGCGGATAGTTGCTAAAAAACCAGATAAGCATCGACGCAACGGCTATAAATGTTCCCGCTTTTTTGAGGTACATTACCGTTTTGGTTACCACCGTGTGCCAGATGAGTTTGAGCGATGGAAGCCTGTACTTTGGCATCTCCATGACAAAAGGCTCATCCACACCTTTAAAAGCAGTAAGTTTGAGCGCTTTTGCGGCGATAAGCCCAAAAGATGCGCCGATGATATAGATAGCAAAAAGAACATTTCCAGCCATCCCTTCAGGGAAAAAAGCACCTGCAAAAAGAACATAAACAGGAAGTCTCGCACCGCAACTCATAAACCCAATAACAAAAAGCGTAAGAAGTCTATCACGGTCATTTTTAAGAATGCGTGCCGACATGTAAGCGGGGATGGAGCATCCAAAACCAGTTACCAGCGGGATAAACGACTGCCCATGAAGACCAAATTTGTGGAAAAATCCATCCAACAAAAACGCAACTCTGGACATATAACCCGTACTCTCCAAAAGTGCAATTCCCAAAAAGAGGATGGCAATATTTGGCACAAAGAGCATAACCGCCCCTACCCCAGCGATAACCCCATCAACCACCAAAGAGCGTACGTCATCATTTGGTA
>CAXNED010000047.1:0-8141 GCA_964201385.1 Sulfurimonadaceae bacterium
ACCCCATTATATAATAAAATATATATCGCTATGCAAATTTTTTACCACAAACCAAGTATGATGCTCTTAGGTTTACAAAAAGAGACAACTTCCATGCCCGTCTGCAAACCCAAATCATCAAAAAGCTCAACACTCATCGTTGCGCAGAGAGTATGAGAGGCTTTGAGCTCTATGATAACTTCACAGTTGAAGCTGTCACGGTTGATTCGGCTGATTTTGCCTAAAAAGCGGTTCATATCGCTCTTTTGAAGTGTCAAATCTCTGCTGATTGTCAGTGCATTTGCTTTAAAAAGAGCGTATATTTCCATACCTAAAGTGAGCTCTAGCTGTTCAAGCGAATCGTTGGTGATAACCGCCATCAAGGTCTCTTTGCTGCTCGGTTCTAAAAAAATCTCACTCTCAACAGCCCCTTTTTGAATCCTTGCTACCTTTGCTCTAAGCTGGTTTCTAGCGCTGATGCGGACATCAAAACTCTTCAAAAGATGGATATGCCCATTTTTTTCATTGATGCGCTTGGAGAGATTGTTTAAAAAAGCTTCATGCTCTTCTTGCAAAATTTTGTACGTTTCAATCAGCTCTTTTGCATAGGCTGTGAGGTGTGTACCCCCGCCGCCTTTGCCCCCTTTTGCGCTCTGCACAAGGGGATGCTCTGAGAGATTGTTCATCGCATCAACAGCGTCCCATGCGGCTTTGTAGCTCATCTTCATCTCTTTGGCTGCTTTAGTGATAGAGCCGCTTTTGCCGATGTTGATAAGCAGCTCAATCCGCCCCTCGCCAAGGAAGTTTTGTTCTGATTTGTTGAGCCAAAACCGACCGTTGATACTGTTTTGCACGAAATCCCCTTTGTTTGATAGCGAAGTATAATAAAATATATTACGAATGTCAAACTTTTACAAAATAAGGGATTGGCAAAAGCAATATCAAAGAGAAACTTAAGTATAATTCGCGGATTTGTAAACAAAGGAATTGCATGGCTAACAAACGGGTATTGGTTAAGTTTTCAGGCGAAGCTCTTGCAGGTGAAGCAGGTTATGGAATTGACACAAAAATCCTTAACTATATCTCTCAGGAAATCAAATCTTTGGTGGAAGCCAACATTGAAGTGGGCATCGTTATCGGTGGCGGAAACATCATTCGTGGCGTAACTGCGGCACAAGATGGCATCATCAAAAGAACTTCTGGCGATTATATGGGGATGCTTGCAACAGTTATCAACGGCATTGCTATGCAAGAGGCGTGTGAACATGCAGGGCTTCAGGTGCGCATGCAAACTGCCATCAAAATGGAGCAGATAGCTGAGCCTTACATCAACCGCCGTGCGGTGCGCCACTTAGAAAAAGGGCGTGTTGTTATATTTGCCGCAGGCACTGGAAACCCGTTTTTTACCACAGACACAGCTGCAACACTCAGAGCAGTTGAGATAGGCGCTGAAGTAATTATTAAAGCAACAAAAGTTGACGGTGTTTATGACAAAGACCCAAACAAATTTAGCGATGCGATTAAGCTTCAAGAGCTAACATACGAGCAGGCATTAAGCGACAACATTAAGGTGATGGATGACACATCTATCGCTCTAGCAAAAGATAACTCGCTTCCGATTTTAGTATGTGATATGTTTAAAAAAGGCAATCTTTTAGACATTTTACAAAATGGCAATATGCAAAACTGCTCAATAGTCAAATAATCTTAAGGAGATAAAATGAAAGTAGAAGTATTAACAGCAAAAATTTTAGACAACAACCCAAGTATGGATCGCTATCAGCTTGCAATCGCTGTAGCAAAAAGAACAGATGAGCTCTTAAACGGCGCGATAAGCAAGTTGAATGTTTCCAAAAAAATCAAAACAGCCGATTTGGCACTGATGGAAATCGCGCAGGGCCTTGTCACTATCAAAGGCTTTGTTGATATAGCAAAGTAATGGATGTAACTTGAATCAAGTAGATATCAAGCAGATAAAAGAGATAAACAGCGTTGCATCTGCTACAGAGTATCTTTACTCCCAAATTCCACCAAGTCCGACGCTCCAAAAAGCGTTAGACTACTCCATAACCGCACATGAAAATCAGTTTCGCAAAAGCGGAGAACCTTACGTTGTCCATCCTATCTTAGTCGCAAGCATCGTCTCTTCCATAACCAACGATGAGTCGATGGCAATAGCCGCACTTTTGCATGATGTCGTGGAAGATACGATTATCAGCATTGAAGAGGTAAAAGAGCTTTTTGGTGCCGATGTGGCGCATCTTGTAGAGGGTCTTACCAAAATCGACACCATCCGTGATGCTGAACTTATCTCATCAAACTCCAATGAAAAACTTGTTGTCTCCGCACTCTCATTTCGCAAAATGCTTCTTGCAAGTATCAAGGATGTGCGGGTTTTGGTGGTCAAGCTATGCGACAGACTGCACAACATGCTCACCCTTGACTCACTAGCACCTCATAAGCAAGAGCGAATCGCCGAAGAGACACTCGTCGTTTACGCTCCTATCGCACACCGCTTAGGTATCTCTTTTTTGAAAAATCTACTCGAAGATTTGAGTTTCTCCTATCTTTTTAAAGAAGAAAAAGAGCAGATTGATACTTTTTTGGAAGACCATTACCACGCTATTGAGATGAGACTCAATGAGTTTCGCGAGGCTATCCACAAGATTTTAGTGCAAAACGGCTTTGTTGAAGATGATTTTGAGATACTCTCTCGTGTAAAGCACAAATACTCCATCTACCTCAAAATGCAGCGCAAAGGGGTTGGCATAGAGGAGATTTTAGACCTTTTAGCACTCAGAGTTCTCACGGATGACCCCGTAAAGTGTTACAACATTTTAGGGCTTATCCACCTCCATTTTCAACCGCTCTCTTCACGTTTTAAAGACTATATCGCCGTACCTAAAGATAACGGGTACAAAACCATCCATACAACCGTTTTTTACAAAACAGCTATCTTTGAAGTTCAAATTAGAACATACGATATGCACCAAACGGCTGAACTTGGCGTTGCTGCACACTGGAAATACAAAAGCGGTGGCAATGACAATGTAAAACTTGACTGGCTTCACAATCTTGGCTACCAAAATGAGTCGGTTGAAGATTTTTATGATTTGATTAAAAATGACCTCTACAGCGAGGATATCTCTGTTTTTTCTCCAAAAGGGGAGGTTTTTACCCTTCCTCGTGGTGCGGTTGTGCTTGACTTTGCTTACGCCGTGCACACACACGTGGGCAATCATGCAAAAGCAGCTCTGGTGAACAAAGTCAAAACATCTCTTATCAACGAGCTTCACAACGGTGATATTGTCAAAATTGAACTTGATGAAAACACCATCACGCGCTGTAGTTGGCTTGATGCAGTCAAGACTTCCAAAGCCAAAACAAATATCAAGTACAACTGTAACGCAAGAGTACGAGAAATCGATGCAAAATCAAGTATCAACATCGTTGCAACAGCGATGAACGAGAATCCTCTCAAAGTAGAAGAGTGGCTTGATAAAAATAACTGTGATAAAAGAGCGAGTGTTGCAACAGATATAGAACACTTTAGGGATGTACTGCACAGATATATGAGCCAAATCAGCGAAAGCAGCCGTTTTAAAGGTTTTTTCTCAAGACATATGTTGAAGCTTAAACTCTACAGTTTAAGAGGTTTGGAGATTTTTAGTACATCAAGTGTCGGTGATGTTGTGTTTGACTACTGTTGCCATCCAAAAAATGGTGATGAGGTCATGGCGTTTTTAGAAAAAGGAAAAGCGCATGTGCACCATAAAATGTGCTCAAGTGCTATGAAAAAACTTGACGCTAAAGAGCCTATGGTTTTTACTAGATGGGAAAAACTCAATATCTATAACTACAATATGATAGTCTCACTCCACAGCGGGGTAGGGACTTTGGCGGAGTTTTTAAACTTTTTGGCAAAGCTAAAAATCGACATCAACCAGATAGAACTTGGTAAAAACAAAAGCGAATCCACACGCTACTGTGAAATAGGGTTTGAGAGTAAAGAAGCTGATATTAACGCACTTCGTGCTAAAATCGAGCAGAAGATTAAAGTGATACATTTTATTCGCACGGATGATGCGTATAGATAATTTATAATTATAATAGGAAATTAGAGAGTATGTTACAAGAAGCATTAAGAGAGATACAAAGAGGAACTGCTGAGATTATCGACAGCCAAAGGATAGAGAAACTTTTAAAAGCCTATTTTGAAGAGGGCAAGAACTATACAGTCAAAGCGGGCTTTGACCCGACCGCTCCTGATTTGCACCTTGGACATACAGTTCTTTTGCAAAAACTCGCAACTTTTCAGAAGTATGGTGCAAAGATTCAGTTTCTCATCGGTGATTTTACCGCACAAATCGGCGACCCGACAGGCAAAAGCGCTACAAGAAAAACTCTAAGTGCCGTGGATATCTTAGAGAATGCAAAGAGCTACAAAGAGCAGGTTTTTAAGATTTTAGACCCTTCAAAGACGGAAGTTGTTTTCAACTCGGAGTGGATTAACCCGCTTGGAGCTTCGGGGATGCTTACTCTCACAACCACTTTTAGTGTCGCAAGAATGCTAGAGCGTGATGATTTTGACAAAAGATACAAAAGCCAAACACCTATCGCTATCAGCGAGTTTATATATCCGCTACTTCAAGGATATGACAGTGTTCATCTCAAAAGCGATATCGAGATAGGCGGAACTGACCAGAAGTTTAACCTTCTGATGGGACGACATCTCCAAAGAGCTTATGAGATAGGAAAAGAGCAGGCCGTTCTAATGATGCCCATCTTAGAGGGGCTTGATGGCGTACAGAAGATGAGCAAATCTTTAGGCAACTACATCGGTGTTACAGAATTACCAAACGATATGTTTGCAAAGATTCTTAGTGTCTCTGATGAACTTATGTGGCGTTACTATGAGCTACTCAGCACAAAAACATTAAGCGAGATAGAAGCACTCAAAGAGGGTGTTGCAAATGGCTCACTTCATCCAAAAAAGGTAAAAGAGGATTTGGCGTTAGAGATAACTGCAAGATTTCACTCTCTTGCGGCGGCAAATGGTGCAAAAGAGGAGTTTGAGCGCGTCCATGCAAAAAATGAAATTCCAACAGAGATGGAAGAGTTTAGTGTGGATGGAGAGGTTGCTATTACCAAAGCACTTGTAGATTGTGGTTTGACCCCTTCCACTTCTCAAGCAAGAAGAGACATCAAACAGGGTGCTGTGAAGATAAATCAAGAAAAAATTGGTGATGAGCAGTTACAATTAGGAAGCGGAGAGTATATACTCCAAATCGGAAAAAGAAAATTTGCAAAGTTAAAGGTCAACTAATGAGCTATGAATCAATCAAAATCGGAAAACATACAGTAGAAAAACCTATAGTTCAAGGCGGTATGGGAGTTGGTGTAAGTTGGGACTCCCTTGCAGGCAACGTCTCAAAAGAGGGTGGTTTGGGCGTGATAAGCGCTGTTGGAACAGGCTATTATGAAGATAAAAAACATGCTTCTAAACTTGTCGCTGGCAGACCACTTGACGCTCTTGGTTTCTACTCAAAAGAGGGTTTTGATGCGATTATCCAAAATGCAAGAAAAATCTGTGGTGACAAACCACTTGCGGCAAATATCCTCTATGCTATCAATGATTATGGGCGTGTTGTGCGTGATGCGTGTGAGAGCGGTATAGATATCATTATCACGGGAGCGGGTCTTCCTACAAATATGCCTGAGTTTACAGAGGGTTACCCTGATGTTGCTCTTGTGCCTATCGTCTCCTCTGCAAAAGCACTCAAAATCATCTGCAAAAGATGGAAACAGCGCTATAACCGCCTTCCAGATGCAGTTGTGCTTGAGGGTCCAAAGAGCGGTGGGCATCAAGGCTTTACCTACGAGCAGTGTGCTATGCCTGAAAATCAACTAGAAAATCTTGTTAGACCAGTTGTTGAAGAGGCGGCTTTATGGGGAGATATCCCCGTAATCGCAGCAGGCGGTATTTGGGATAAAAACGACATCGAGCAGATGATGGCACTTGGTGCTAGAGGCGTGCAGATGGGAACTCGTTTTATCGCAACACATGAGTGTGATGCGCATGAAAACTTTAAAAAAGTATTGCTAGAATCTAAAAAAGAGGATATCCAACTCTTCTCCTCTCCTGTTGGCTACCCAGCACAAGGCATAAGAACAAATCTTACTCTTTTGGTAGAAAAGCGTGAGGGCCCTGCTATCAAATGTATCTCCAACTGTGTTGCACCTTGTAACCGTGGTGAAGAGGCAAAAGAGGTTGGTTACTGTATAGCGGACAGACTAAGCGATGCTTATCTAGGCAATACAGAGACGGGACTCTTCTTCTCAGGCACGAACGGGTACAGAGTAAATGAGATTATCTCCGTTAAAGAGCTTTTAAATAAACTGGTTGATGGCGAATAGTTTTTAGAGGATGATGCAATTTTTTTCATGGTTGTTACCATTTTTTTTAGTCGTTGGACTTTGGGCAGATGAAGAGACGCTCAAGCGTGCAGAGACATATATGCAAAGTAACTCACAGAGCAATATTTTTCGTGCATATAACGACTACAAAAATCTCTATTTGCAATCCACGCTTAGCGATGATGAAACGTTAAAACTTGAGTCTTTAAAAGGCATCGTAGCCAGCGGGACAAAACTTGAGATAGATGTTGCAAAGTACGCAGTAGAGCTCAAAACACTCTCTACTAAAAGTAGCACAAACTACAAACAGCCAGAACCAAAATCGATGAAAAAAACGAAGCACATCGAAGAGGTGCAAGTCGGCACACTTGCAAAGTTGCAAACGATAAAATGGAAAAACAATACACTCCTTTTGACTTTTGATCAGCCAATCGATGCAAATCGCATAAACTACTTTACACTCCATGATAAAAAGAAAAAACAGTATCGATACGCATTTGACATTCAAACATCTATGTTGACAAGCTCACATAACATCACAAAAAAGGGTATCTCAAAGATAAAAATAGCGCAGTTTAACCCAGAGACGCTCAGGTTTGCAGTAGAAAACAGCACGCCCATTGAACTCTCTCATAGGGTAAATGAGACAACTATTGAGATTGCTTTTGGTTCAGAAGCGAGTAGGGCTACGCAAAAGGCTCCAGAAGCTACTCAAAAATCTGCACCATTGCCAAAGACGGCAGGGGGCAAAAAGATAGTCATTGACCCAGGGCACGGTGGTACTGACCCTGGAGCCATCGGGCATAACAGTTACAGAGAAAAGATGGTTGTTTTTACCATCTCACAAGAGCTTGTCAGAATTCTAAAAAGCCGTGGACATGCTGTTTATATGACAAGAAATGATGATACTTTTGTGAAGCTTAGCACAAGAACAGAGTTTGCAAATGATAAAAAAGCAGATATTTTTGTAAGCGTTCATGCCAATGCAGTGCCAAATGGAAATGCGCATGAGGTGCATGGGATAGAGTGCTATTTTCTCTCGCCTTCACGCTCAGAGAGAGCAAAAAAAGCAGCTGCTCAAGAGAACTCAGCCGATATGAGCGATATGAATATGTATGGAAAAGATAGTTATCTCAATCTTTTAAACCACCATAACATAGTAGCTTCCAACAAGCTCGCCATAGATTTGCAAAGAGGAATGCTTGGCGCACTCAACCCAAAGTATAAAGATGTACGAGACAGTGGTGTTAAAGAGGGACCTTTTTGGGTTTTAGTCGGAGCGCAAATGCCCTCTGTTTTAGTTGAGGTAGGCTTTCTCTCTCATCCACAAGAGGCAACACGTTTAGTAGATAATGAGTATGTTAAAACGATGGCAAAAGGAATGGCAGATGGCATCGAGCGCTATTTTGTCAATAACCAGTAAAAAAGAGATTTAAGCCTCTTTTTTATACTCCAACTCTCCTGCAACAGCCTCTTTTTCATTGATGATTTTTTCTATCTGCTGTTTGACTAAGTCATAGCGAAACTGCTCTTTAAAGCCTACTATGCGACCTCCTGCAGCATTTGGATGTCCACCGCCGCCACACCACTCTTTGGAGATGGTAGCTACATTGACACCGTTGTTTGCTCGAATGCTGAGTGTTCCTTTAAAACTTACATCCACGATAAAGTCATACTCTGGATAGGTAAGTAAAAAACCGTTGCCGATGATAGAAGTGTTGCCAACAGCGTAGCTTAAGTACCCT
>CAXNED010000048.1:0-8094 GCA_964201385.1 Sulfurimonadaceae bacterium
AGAGTTTTACCGCCAAAGTAGTCTGAAACCATCTTTTGAGCAAGTGGAACACGGATAGAACCACCAACCATGATAATCTCTTTGATATCACTGTTTGACAAGCCAGACTCTTTCATCGCCGTTTTGATATGCTCAATAGTCTCTTCAACAAGCTTTTCAATCATACTCTCAAATTTTGCACGCGTAAGTTTGATAACTAAGTGCTGTGGTCCAGCTTCTGTCATCGTGATAAACGGCAGGTTAATCTCTGTTTCAGTAGAAGAACTTAACTCTTTTTTCGCATTTTCCGCTGCATCTTTTAGGCGTTGAAGTGCCATTTTGTCGTTTTTAAGCTCTACACCGTGTGTGTTTTTGAACTCACTGCTTAGGTAGTCAACGATTTTGTTGTCAAAGTCATCTCCACCCAAAAATGCGTTTCCATCTGTTGAGAGAACCTCAAAAGTGCCATCGCTAATCTCTAAAACAGTAACGTCAAATGTCCCGCCCCCTAAGTCGTAAACAAGAACGTTCTCATCGTTTTTGCTCTCAAGACCATACGCAAGTGCAGAAGCTGTTGGCTCGTTGATGATACGAAGAACATTAAGTCCTGCGATAGTTCCCGCATCTTTTGTAGCTTTTCTTTGCGCATCGTTAAAATACGCTGGAACAGTGATAACCGCGTCTGTTACAGTAGAACCGAGGTAAGCTTCCGCGTCCTCTTTGAGCTTTGAGAGAATCTTTGCAGAGATCTCTTGTGGTGTGTAAACCTTGCCCGCAACATCAACAGCAGCCATGCCGTCTTTGTTTACGATGTTGTACGTTACCTTGTCGTGAGCCGCTTTTGCGTTCTCTTCGTTCATCATAAGACCCATAATTCTCTTGATAGAAGAGATAGTTTTGTTTGGGTTTGTAATCGCTTGACGTTTTGCAGGGTCACCTACTAAAACCTCGCCTTTATCTGTAAATGCAACAACTGATGGAGTTGTGTTTTTACCCTCGTTGTTAGGGATGATTTTTGCCTCACCACCCTCATAAACTGCTACACATGAATTTGTTGTTCCTAAATCTATACCGATTACTTTACTCATTTTCTTATTCCTTAATTTGATTTTTATTTCTTGTAAAAGTTAAAAACTAGATTCCAAATCAAGTTTGGAATGACGAACCTTTGGAAGTCTTCGTCACCCTGAACTTGATTCAGGGTCTCTCTTTATGTTTACGAATCTTTTAATTCGCCACAACAACCATCGCTTCGCGAAGCGGTCTCTCTTTATACTTATAACCAGTTTGGAAAGTTTGGACTATCTGTCCGCTCTCTACCGTATCGCTATCAACGCTTTGGATAGCGTTGTGGATATTTGGGTCAAAAGGTTCATCGTGAGCAACCATCTTGACACCGTGTCTCTCTAGTGAGGTGACAAGCTGTTTTTGTGTCAGCTCAATCCCCTCTTTAAGTTTTGCTAAAAGCTCTTCGCAGCTTGTATCTGTCTTGACTGAGTTTAGCGCACCATGGAGAGAGTCAAGTACGGGAATCATATCTTTTGCAAATTTTTCGTTTGCATACTCGACTGCCGTGTATTTTTCTCTCTCTAATCTTTTTTTGATGTTTTCAAAATCTGCATGAACACGAGCATATTTGTCTTTGAGTTCATTTAGCTCTGTTTGCAAAAGGTCAAACTCATTTTCTACCGCTACAGCCTCAGCGGCAGCTTCGTCCAATTCGACATTTTCGTTTTGAAGTTCTTCTTTTTCTTCTGTTGCCATAACCGTTTGGTAACTCCTTTTCTAAAAAGATGGCACAATTATACATATTGAGTGTAACAATGTCAAGAGAAAGTTAAGTAAATTTACTTAATAAACTTTAGTCTTTTACTGTCAACTTTAGGATGTAACTTTTTTATAGTATCATTTTTAGAAAAATACAAGGATATAGATGAAGTTTTTAGCTTGGATAGGCGCAATTATCGCTACTTTGGTTTTAGCGCTCTACATAGTCGCTTTTACGCCGCTTGGAAATAGTCTCATCAAGCCCATCGTGGAAGCAAAGATACAAGAGGCGACGCAAACACAAAGCAAGCTTGAGACGTTTTTGCTCACTATGAGTGATTTTGAAGTGGTTTTGGGATTAAGCGAGGAGAACCGCATCACTCTAAAGGGGGCATACGCACTTTTTGAGCGCTCTTTTGATGCGGACTATGTGCTGGATTTGAAAAATCTTCAAGCGCTGGAGAGCTTTGTGGGACAGCCGTTGCGTGGCGCGCTCTTTAGTGATGGAAAAGCAAAGGGTGATATGGCTTTGATGCGCATAGATGGAAAAAGCACGATTGCACAGAGTGCTACGACCTACAGCGTCACGCTTGAGGATTTGAACCCGACCTCCATTATCGCTACTATCAAAGGCGCAAAACTTGCCTCTTTTTTGCAGATGATGGCAAAAAATCCCTATGCAGCGGCAGATGTCGATATGGATATCAACTTTAAAAGCATCAAAGCAGGTGCGCTTGATGGGACGGTAGTGTTAAAAACAAAAGAGGGCAGACTTGACCCAAAATATATGCTGAGTGATTTTAATGTTACCATCCCAAATACCTCTTTTGCTATGAACCTTGACGCAACGCTGCAAGGGAGTGATATCAACCATAAGTACGAACTTGTATCAAATCTTTTTAAAATTACGTCCGCTGGCAGTATCACTCCAGAGCCGCTCAAAGCAGATGTAACCTACGCACTTAATGTCCAAGACCTTGAAGTACTCAAGCCGCTTACTGGGGCAGATATCAGAGGAGCGCTTAAGCTTGATGGAACTATCAAGGGAGACGAAGAGAGGCTGGTGGTTCATGGCGTGAGTGATTTGGCATCCTCTAACACCACTTTTGAAGCCACGCTCAAAGAGCTTCAACTCTCAACGCTCAAAGCAAAAGTTATCAATCTTAATGTGGCAAAACTGCTCCACATGCTCAAACAGCCACACTATACCGATGGACTTTTATCTATACAAGCAGATATAAGCGATATGAATCCACAAAATCTCAGCGGGCAAGTAGTAGCGTCGCTCGCAAAAGGCTCTCTTGATACGGCGTATCTTACAAAAGCCTATGCACTTATCTCGCCTATGCCAAAGACAACGTTTGATGCGACAACAACAACACTCTTAAGAGGAAGCGTTGCAGATACTAAGATAGACCTAAACTCAAATCTCGCAAATCTTGATGTAAAGAGCGCAAAGTATGACTTCAAAGATGCCTCTCTTAAAAGTGATTATAAACTTTTTGTCTCCAACTTAGAAGCACTTGCTTTTGTGACTAAAGAGCGTTTGCGTGGTGAACTTAGTGCAATTGGGACGTTAGAGAGTGGCAAAGATTTGGACGCGACTATGAGTGCCACTCTTGCGGGTGGCAAAATGGAAGCGAAGTTACATAATGATGACTTGCACGCAAATATGAGCGCACTCAAGACAACAAAACTACTCTATATGCTCTATCGCCCTGAACTCTTTGATGCCTCACTCAATGCAAAACTTGACTATAACTTGGCGCAAAGCAGAGGAAAGCTTGATGGGCAGATAAGTAACGGCGTGTTTGCCAAAAATCAGACTTTTGACCTAATCAAGCAGTTTACAAAAGTTGATATGTACAGAGAAAACTTCAACGGAGATATAGGAGCAAAGATGGAAAAAGAGAAGATGCTTATTTCGCTTGATTTGCGCTCCAAAGAGACGGCAATCAAAACAACAGATACAAAGCTCAACACAAAAACAAATCAGATAGAGTCAGATTTGAGTATCGTTGCCAAAAATGACAAAGTCGATGCAAAGCTAAGCGGCGATATCGATGCGCCAAAGGTAAGTGTTGATTTGGAGAAGTTTTTACAGTCTGAAACAGGAAAAAAAGCAGTAGAGAAGTTGTTCAAAAAGTTACTAAAATAACTCCTCATTCGTGAGGAGATTTGGCTTAGGCTCTGCGATGTAGTATCCCTGCATATAGTCGATATCAAGTTGCAGAAGTTTGTCGTACACCTCTTTTGAGTGGACAAACTCTGCTATGGTCTGCATGTTGCTCTGCGCTGCAAAATGGATGATACTTCTGACAACTTTAAAATCTTTGCTATTTTTATGGATATTTTTGATGAGTGAACCATCGATTTTGAGGTAGTTTGCCTCAGTGTCGATGATGCGCTTGAAGTTTGAGTAGCCGCTTCCAAAGTCATCGATGGAGACTTTTGCCTTAAGCGAGTGAAGTAGCTGAATCTTTTGCTTAAAGAGGTCGATGTCGTCAACTTCATCACTCTCTAAAATCTCAAAAGTAACACGGGATGCGAGGTAGTGGTCTGCGCGGAGTGCTTGGACAATGGTCTCTTCGATATCTGGGTTGTTGAGGTCTGAAAAACTAATATTGATGCTTACAAGCTTTTGGTTTGTTTTAAACTTCTCAAAAACAAGGGCTAAAATCCTTTGTGTGAGTTTATAGTGCATGTTTGTGAGCTTTATCTGAGGCAAAAATTGGTAGGGCATAACAACTTTGCCATCTTCTTCAAGAATGCGAACAAGTGCTTCGTACTTGAAGATAGAACCTGTTTTGTGGTTGTAGATAGGCTGGTAGTAGCATGTAACACGCTCATCATCAAGTGCCTCTTTGACAAAAGCCAAATCTTTTGAAGAAGAGGATGATGAAGCGGTTGATTCCTTTTTTTCATCATAAACGATGATTCTGTTTCTTCCGCCTTTTTTGGCTTCATAGAGCATTTTGTCTGCTTTTTTTATCGCTTCTTGCAGGTTTTTTTCTAAAGATGGATTGCTGTGCAGACCAATGGAGACTGTTACGTTGATTTCGTTTTCATCATATACAAACTTCTCTTTTGAGATGTTGTGTCTTACTCTCTCGCAGATATCTCTTTTTATGTTTTCACGATTGTTGATGAGAAGCAAAAATTCCTCTCCGCCATAGCGTATGAGGATATCGCTCTCCCGAATGGAGTTTTTGATTATTTTGCTGACATGAGAGAGGGTGTAGTCGCCTGCTTTATGTCCGTACGTGTCGTTGATGAGTTTAAATTTGTCCAAATCAAGCATCGCCAAAGAGTAGTTTTCAAGGTTGAGTATGGAGCCAATCTCTCCAAGGTAGTTTCTGTTAAATGTTTTTGTAAGCGGGTCGGTAAAAATCTTTTTTCTGGTGATAAAATAGTGAAAAATCTGTATAAGTGTCATAGCCATAAAAATGACGATAAATACCGCAAGGAGCGTAAAAAGGGTCTCTAACGGCTTGATGGACTCTAAAATGATTGCTTTGATGTCTGTAGTAAAGTCGATGTTAAAAAGAGCGACAACTTCACCCTCTTTTATGATGGGGTGCAGATAGGTGATGTAGAGGTTTTCTATATTTTGCTGCTTGATGAGTTGCGGTTTTTTTGTAGTGTACGCAAGTTCATACTCAGGAGCATTGACATCAAACTTTTGGTTAAAGCTTGCTTTGTCTGTTTTGGAGGCATCGAGTAAAAATCGAAATTTTTGTGCCTCATCTCTGTACAAAATATAGGAGTATTTGACATCGGATGTGAGCATCATAGAGATTATCTCTTCATACTGGGTGGTATGCTCTTTATCTTCAAAGAAGGTGGCTAAATCTTGATTGTTGTGTTCACGTGCATGTGCGAGTATCTGCTGTTGCATATTTTGTAAAACATAAGACATCTGGCTTATCTCATGTTGTTCTATGCGCTCAAAAATGGACTCTTTAGATTTTGAAATCTCATTATAAGTGTAAACAAAGAACAACCCAAGAAGAAAGAGAAGAAAAAAGATGAAAAATTCTCTTCTCCTTACCATATCTTCTCCTCGACATACATCTCAAGCTCTTGTGAGATTTTTATCTCATAGAGTTTAAATCGAGATTCGATGAGAACAACATTGGGTCTGCCTTTTTTCCAAAACATCGAACCAAAGCTCTCTGGAATCTCTTTGAGAAGTGCGTAGTCAAGTACAAAAACTGCCTTTTGGCAGAGCTGTTTGGGAAGATTTTTCGTCTGTTCTACGATAAGAAGCGTAGCCTCGCGACAGTCATCCGTTGTTTTAAAACGTCCTTTTTTCTCAAACTCTTTGAGAAGCGTTTTGTTGTCAGACCAGAGGATAATCTCTTTGTTTATCACTATGTTTTGAAAAATCTTTTCTAAAATTTGAGCTTGAATCATCTCTTTTCCTTGGTTCGCAAAGAGCGATAGTGCCAAAAAGAGAAGAAGAAAAAGCTTTTTCATCTAAAAAATATACTCCAAAGTCAAGATGCCACGTCGCTCAAGTGCAGGAATCTTTGCTCCTTTGATGCTTGTCTCAATCGCTTTATCAAAGATATTTTCACCTTTGAGCTTGAGGTTGACGTGTCTGTTGTAGTGGTAGATTGCTCCTGCGGTGTAGTCATACCCCGCATCCATACTCACACCATCAATCCCAACATAAGAGGAGCGGTAAACGAGCTCATTGTAGAAGTCAAGCTTGCTAAATGTGGAGTAAAGCTGTAGAAGAGCACCTCTGTCAGATGTAAAAGAGTAGTTGTCTTTGTATGTTCTAAAGTACTCA
This sequence comes from Sulfurimonadaceae bacterium, assembly GCA_964201385.1. Lineage (GTDB taxonomy): Bacteria > Campylobacterota > Campylobacteria > Campylobacterales > Sulfurimonadaceae > Sulfurimonas. The sequence goes on from CAXNED010000048.1 coordinate 6,545, forward strand.
GCGATAAGTTTGTTCTCCGCATTAAATCTGTACTCTAGGTTAAGAGAAAATTGAGAAAAATCTGAATTTCCACTATTGTTGACATATTGTTGGAGTGAGTGGTTAAAAACAATCCCATCTTTTGATTTGGAGACTCCTGTTCCAAGAGTAAGAGTGAGCTTCTCTTTGTTGTACTCAAGCTCTGCTTTGATAACACGACTTTTCGAAGCTTTCAAATCTGGATTTGGAGTAACTACAGGTGAAAAAGTTGTCTGCGCAAAGATAGGGTAAATATGCCCTTTTTGTATAAAACTCTTAAAAGAGAACTCTTTGGAGAGTTTTGCAAGGTAGGCAAGGCGCAAAATGTACTCTGTGTCTACTTCGGCTAAATGGTTGTCATAGTAGTTTGCTTTAGCGCCCAGTGTGATCTCTTGCTCTTCGTTGATGTCATAACTATCTTCCCCAAAGAGCATATAGGTGTCGAGTTCTTTTGGACCAACGGGATAGTTTTTTTCTATGCCGTTACTTTGAAGCCTATCGAGAAAAAATGTTCTGAGTTTTGCTTCCGTACCAAACAAAAAGTTGTGGTCGTTATAGCTATGGCGCTTTTGCAAAAGTATGTCATAGGTGTATGAGCCTGAGACTATATCAAGGTTGTTGCTAAGGGAGCCATCAAAAAGGCGCACTCCAGAGCTGTCACTGTTGAGAACATCGATGATTTCATACGTTCCTGAGATGCTAAACTCTGTTTGTGCAGGGAGGTATTTTGTAAACTGAATATAGCTGTAAGTTGAAGTGATATCACCACCTTCGATGTTTTGACCAAATCCACTGAAGATGTCGCTTTTCTCTTTGGAAGCTCCCCCTTCGATAACGTAGTCATCTTTTTTGGCAAAATTCACATAGAGTTGCCCTCTGCTGCTGTCTCTTGAGAGCTCTTTGTTATTTCTGTTTCTCTCTTTGTCAAATCTGTTGCCGCTTACATCAGCGTTTGCAAGATAGGAGTAATCACCAAAATTTTGCGCATCGATGACTTGCCCTCTGCCACCCCCTTTTGAATCAGCAGAGCCTTGAAGGACGGTTGCATTTTCACGTGAGGGGTCTTTGGTGTAGAGCTTGATGACCATGTTTCCAGGGTCTCCATGAAAAGCGATGGCATTGGATGCTTGGTAAACCTCTATATGGTCGATGTGGTTAAGCCCCATCTGCCCAAACTGCGCGATTCCTGTACCTGCGGTGATAGAGGTGACCTCATAGGAGTTGATATATATTTTTACAGAGGACATAGACTGCTCAGAGTAGGGGCTCTTTACGATAGCCGTAGGACCAAAAGCGGAGTTTTTGAGAGTAAACATCTTAATCGTTTTAAGGATGTCGTTGAGCGTATATGCTTGCATCTTGTCTAAGTCAGAGCGACTAAAGACAGTGATATGACCAGATTTTTCTTGCTTGGTTTCATGAGAGAGTTCGCTTGCCTCACGGTACTGTGAGAGCAAATCATCAAGCTTCTCCTCTTGTGCAAAAAGAAGAGTTCCGAAAAAAAGTAAAATAAAAGATAACTTCAAGAAAAA